>JAPONS010000080.1 GCA_026713825.1 Chloroflexota bacterium
CTCAGCGCCAACCAGTTGAGCGGGGAGGTACCGCCGGAGGTCGGGAACCTCGCCAGCCTGCGAGTGCTGAGCCTCAGCAACAACCAGTTGAGCGGGGAGATACCGCCGGCGTTGGCCAACCTCGCCAACTTGGAACATCTGAACCTCAGCGCCAACCAGTTGAGCGGGGAGGTACCGCCGGAGGTCGGGAACCTCGCCAGCCTGCGAGTGCTGAGCCTCAGCAACAACCAGTTGAGCGGGGAGCTGCCGCCGGAGGTCGGGAACCTCGCCAGCTTGGAAGGTCTGGACCTCCACGGGAACGAGTTGAGCGGAGAGCTAGCACCGGAGTTGGGCAACCTCGCCAACTTGGAACATCTGAACCTCAGCGACAACGAGCTAACCGGGGAGATACCGCCGGAACTGGGCAACCTCACCGGACTGGAATCGCTGCGCCTCAGCAACAACCAGTTGAGCGGGGAGCTGCCGCCGGAGTTGGGCAACCTCGCCAGCCTGCGAGTGCTGAGCCTCAGCAACAACCAGTTGAGCGGATGTGTGCCAAAAGTTTTGCAGGATCAATTGGCGAGCCACGATCTTGGCGACTTGCCCTTCTGCCCATAGGCCCCGGCATCCCCCGATATGAGGATGGGGGACAGAATACGCCCCACGTGACAGGGCACAATCCGACGCCGACACCTATAATGCCCCTGCACACCTACACAGGAGGCCTCCCAATGCGGGGCATGCTCTTCCTCGGCGACAAACGCGTGACGCTGCGTGAGTTCCCGACGCCGTCCGGCCCGGCCGGCCGCCAGGTCGTCGTCAAGATGCGGGCCTCGGGCATCTGCGGCAGCGACCTCTCCTCCTATCGCAACGTGCCCGAGGGCCTCGGGGTCCGCGCGCACATCATCGCCGGCCATGAGCCCTGCGGCGAGGTCGTCGAGGTCGGCCCCGAGGCCCGCAACGTCCGCGTCGGCGACCGCGTCATGGTCTACCACTACAGCGGCTGCGGCCGGTGCGCCCAGTGCCTCTCCGGCTGGTGGCACATGTGCATCCACGGCGAGGTGATCTACGGCGCGCAGGCCAACGGCGGCTTTGCCGACTACCATCTTGCCGAGGACTACATGTGCATCCCCATGCCGGACGGTCTCAGCTTTGAGGAGGGCGCCGCCTGCGCCTGCGGCACGGGCACCGCCTATCAGGCCATCAGACGGCTCGACGTGAACGGCCGCGAAACCCTTGCCGTCTTCGGCCAGGGCCCTGTGGGGCTGTCCGCCACCATGTTCGGCGCGGCAACTGGCGCCTACGTCATCGCCGTCGACCCCGTCCCCGAACGCCGCGCGCTCGCCGAGAAGCTCGGCGCTGCGCAGACCGTCGACCCCTTCGACGCCGACCCCATCGAGGTCGTCAAGGCCGCCACGCACGGCCTCGGCGCCGACGCCTCCATCGACGCCTCCGGCATCGCCGAGGTGCGCACCGCCGCCGTCCGTTCCGTCCGCGACTGGGGCCGGAGCTGCTTTGTCGGCGAGGGCGGCACCGTCACCTTTGAGGTCACCAACGACATCATGCGCCGGCAGCTCACCCTCATGGGGTCCCGCACCTTCAGCACCATTGTGCTGGAAGAGTTGGGCCGCTACGTCGCCGACCGCAACCTGCCCCTCCGTGACCTCATCACCGCGCGCTTCTCCCTGGACCGGATCGACGAGGCATTCGCGCAGTTCGAGGCTGGCGCGCCGGGCAAGTTCGTCGTGACGTGGGACTAGCCCGGCGCAAACCTGAGAGGCAGGGCCTATAATGGCCCCATCACCCACTAGGAGGCCCGCCATGCAGGGCATGTTCTTTCTCGGCGACAAGCAGGTCGCGCTCCGCGACTGCCCCGCGCCGTCCGCCCCCACCGGCCGCCAGGTGGTCTTGAAGATGAAAGCGGCGGGCCTCTGCGGCAGTGACCTCCGCCCATATCGCTCGACGCTCGAGGTCCTCGGCCCGCGCGCCCACGTCATCGGCGGCCATGAGCCCTGCGGCGAAGTCGTCGAAATGGGCCCCGAGGCGCGCAACGTCCGTATCGGCGACCGCGTCATGGTCCACCACTACTCCGGCTGCGGCCGCTGCGAGCACTGCCTCTCCGGCTGGTCGCAGCTCTGCCCCAACGGCATGACGCTGTACGGCTCCCAGGCCCACGGCGCCATGGCTCCCTACCAGTTGGTCGAGGACCATATGTGCGTCCCCATGCCCGACGGCCTCAGCTTTGCGGAGGGCGCGGCCTGTTCCTGCGGTACCGGCACCGCCTACCAGGCCCTCAGGCGCCTCGGCGTCTCCGGGCGCGACACCTTCGCAGTCTTCGGGCAGGGGCCCGTCGGGTTGAGCGCCACGCTGTTCGGCGCGGCCAGCGGCTCCTACGTCATCGCCGTCGACCCCATCCCCGAGCGCCGCGCCCTCGCGATGAAGCTCGGCGCATCCGAGACCATCGACCCCAACGAGGTTGACCCCATCGAGGTCATCAAGGCCGCCACCCACGGCCGCGGCGCCGACGCCACCCTCGACGCCACCGGCGTCGCCGAGGTCCGCGCCCAGGCCGTCCGCTCCACCCGCGTCTGGGGCCGTAGCTGCCTCGTCGGCGAGGGCGGCGCCGTCACGTTCGACGCCACCAACGACATCATCCACCGTCAGGTAACGCTGATGGGCTCATGGACGTTCAGCACAGTGGTCTTGGAGGAGCTCGGTCACTACGTCGTCGACCGGGGCATACCCCTGCGCGACATGATCACCAAGACGTTCACGCTGGACCAGGTAGCGGAAGCCTTCGCAGACTTCGAGGCGGGCGCGGCGGGCAAGTACGTGGTGACGTTCGAATAGCCCCCTACACCAGCAGCCTCCATACCGGCGGAAGCCGGTATCCAGAGGGGCATGGGAGGTGCGGCGTCTACCCCCGCGGCCGGGGCTTCATGCGCAGGCGGTTGGCAATCTTGTTGTAGGTCGTGACGCCGTGCATCAGCGGCTGCGCCCACCACGGCGGCGCGTACGGGTGCAGTGTCGCCTCCCGCAGCGCGTCGAGGAATCCCTGCGGTGTCCCGTCGAACTCCGGCATCTCCGTGTACGTGCACCCCAGCTCCCACGGGTGGTGCGAGTCGCTGACGGCGGTGACTGCGAGCCCATGCTCCTCGGCAGCGGCCCGAGCCCGCTCCTCCGCGCCCCGGAAGACGTTGCGCGCGTTGAACGCCTCGATGATGTCCGCGTGCGGCAGCACCTCGACCATCGCGTCCTCCGAGAGCACGCTGCTCCGCACGTTGTCGTACGGGTGAGGTATGGAGACCAGCCCGCCCTGCGCCTTGATCCGTTCCACAGTCTCCATCGGCGAGAGCCCGCGCGGCACCTCCTCCGTCAGGAACAGCCCCGTGATCTCCCCGTGCGTGCTCTTGACCTCCGACGCGACGATTACCGGGAACGGCGCGATCTTCGCAACCGCCTGCCCGCCGCGAATCGTGTTGTGGTCCGTCACCGCAATACACCCCAGCCCCATCTTCACGGCGCGCGCCACCAGCTTCTCCGGCGACGTCGCGCAGTCCCGCGAGTACCAGGTGTGCATATGGAAATCGCCGCGCATGGTCGTCTTTGCCTCTCAGTCACCGGCGTAGTCGCCTGCGCCATCCCCGCCGTTCGCCCTGAGGGAAATCGAAGGGAGTGAGCGGCGAGGGCCTACGCCTCGTACTCCTCTTCCTCGTCCTGCACGCCTTGTGCGTCGGACATGAACCGCATCTGCTCGCCCATCGAGGTCTGCAGCCGCGTGATCCGGAGCTCGGCCGCGCTGAGCAGCTCGTTGCAGACGCGCGCCAGCCGGGCGCCCTCGGCGTAGAGCCCCGTCGCCTCGTCGAGCGTCAGCCCGCCGGCCTCCAGCGCCTGCACCGTCTCCTCCAGCCGCTGGTACGCCGCCTCGAAGGTCAGCTGCTCCTCGGTCTCTCCGTCATTCTTCTTGGACGTCATCTTCCCCGCTCCCGGCCCTCGCGCTGGATACATGGAACCTGGGCAACAGATACAGGGCAAGTGTAGCACACGAGGACTTGGGGCCGATGCGGGGGCAGCCTATGGTGTGGCCGGTGCGGGCGCGGCGTCCGCTGGCGCGGGCTCCTTGAGGTTGACCAGGTACGCGACCACGGCCTCGTAGTCGTCGCCGAGGACGTCATTGAGTCCCGCGGTCATGAGCGGCGTGTAGTCGGGGGCGATGAAGGCGGCGGGGTCCTCGATGGACTGCCGGATGTACTCCTCGGCGCTGAGGCTCGTGCGGGTGGCCGCCACCGTGCCGATGTTGCTGAGCTCCGGCCCGATGGTGCCCGTCGTGCCGGCGTCCGCGACGGTGTGGCAGATGCCGCACGTCGTGACGAACGCTGCGGGCACGCCCTCGGGCGCTGCGGGGCCGCCCTCTCTGATGATGGGGACGATCATGCCCAAGGGAGGGAGTGGGCCGGGCTGCGCGACTACCGTGGGGCCCGGGTTGAAACACGCCGTCAACAATACGACGGCCCCTAACGCGAGGGCCAACACTGTCACGATGATGCGGGAAGGCATGCCCGGTCTCCAGTCCAAGTGCAGCATCACAGCACTATGTTACGACTTTCACACACGGGTGTCCAGATAGTCCGAAGATGATTTTTTGACACGGCACAACCTCTACGCTGACGCTTCTCCAGACCCCCAATCCCCCTCCACGCGCGCGCTGAACTCGCCGCGATGCAGCCGCACCCGGCGCACATGGCCTAAGATGATTGACCCATCACTTCTGAGCGGACCCAACCTGTAAACTCTTCAATTGGGCGCATTTCTGCCAGGCGCTTGGTCAGTTTGTGAGTTGTGCTTTGCCCTTCTGCCATCCGAACAAGCGATCCTGCTCCTCCCTCAGACACGACACCCTTCCGCCAAGCGCGGAATACAATGCTCTGAGGGGCTATGCCAAGGCACAGCAGATATTGGTATGTCCTGTCCAGCCGGATGTGATTGAACTGAAATGTGCCATTCGTTCCCAGCGATGCCGTCTTGACTTCAAACCTCTGACCGGCAATGAGCAGGTCTGTAGGTGTTACTCGAGTGCCCTGGCTTACCGGAATGCCTGCCTGCGACAGGAACCGCATGACGAAGTCTTCACCAATTTGTCCACGATTGGTGTTGCCGAGGCGGCGGTAGCCCTCCATTGGTGAATCTATCCAAATCGAGCGCGGCGTACGCTCGGCTATGATATCCACCATGAGACTTACGGGATCTATTGGGGAGGTTCCCATATAGGACTGCTTTCGCCTCGCTTCCAAAGTACAAGGAAATAGGAATGGTTTTTTCTTGCATGGACCTGCTTGACAGCTCGGCTGACGCCCGGCCGGTTGTTGCGCACTACCACAAAGAGGTCCTCGGCAACGAATCCAAGCCCCGCAAAGGTCTGCATCAGCTCAACGTGGGTAAATCGTTGCCGATTGGCGCATACCTCATCCTGGCACTTGACGATGAAGATCCCGCGTTCTCGAAGCACCCTGTAGGCTTCCGCGCCTGCACCCGCGTATAGCTCCAAAACAGCTTCATGGTACTTCCCGGCGGTCTGTCTTCCTGAACCGTTGTTGCTGTAATAGACCTCAAATGCCTCATGCCCCTGATGCGCTGTGCCCCCGGGAGTGTGCATGTAGGGGGGATCAAGCACAACGCAGTCAATCTCTCCATCCCCGTACGGCAATGCACGACAGTCCACTCCCGTCTGGAGGTCCGTAGCCTTGAGAATGTATCGTCCCTTTGGGACCCACCGCCAGAAAACGCCTTTGCCATAGGTCACATCGGCAACGACACTGCCTGGCTTGACGTAGAGATCGAGTATTTGGGGGAAGACCGATTCATTGCCGTCTACGTGTGCGCTGACGACAAGTTTATTGGTCGGAGCGCCATTCGATACTGTTCGCCTGTTTTCAATCGGCGATTCTTGTATAGAGGTGCCGTTGAGGTCTGGCTGCATTGGCTGTCCCTAAGGCAAGAGTTTTCTTGAGGCGAGTTCTCCTGGTGACAAGTTATCATCAAGCAGACCATTTGTGTCAATAACAGTCGGCGGCATTTTACGCGCCTTTGCCCACACCGCTCATTGTTTCGTTTGACCATCCCCCTCCACGCGCGCGCCGAACCCGCCCCGGTGCAGCCGCACCCGCACGACGTCCCCCGCCGCCACGTCCGCCGCGTCCAGAAGCGTCTCCCCTGTGTCCTCGCGGCTGACGACGGCGTAGCCCCGCCGCAGCACGCCCGCCGGGTCCAGCGCGCTCAGCCGCTGGTCGAGCCCCGTGGTCCGCTGCCGGTGCATCGCGAGGCTGTTCTCCAGCCGCATGACGAGCCCCGCCAGCAGGTCGTCCACCTGCTGCCGCCGCGACGCAGTGTCGGGCACGCGCCGCTCAATGACCGAAAGGCAGTCGCGAACGTCCGCCATCCGCAGCGCAAGCTCCTGCTGCACGCCCTGGTACAGCGTCTGCCCGTTCTGCGCGACGCGCGCCGCCAGGATGCGCGAGTCCGGCACCGCGAGTTCCGCCGCGGCTGAGGGAGTCGGCGCGCGCACGTCCGCCACCATGTCCGCCACAGTCGTGTTCGTCTCGTGCCCGACCGCGCTGATGACCGGCGTCCGGCTGCCGTACACGGCCCGCGCAACCGGCTCCTCGTTGAATACCCACAGGTCCTCTGTCGAGCCGCCCCCGCGCGCCAGGATGACGGCGTCGATGCCCGGCTCCGCGTTGATGACCTCAAAGGCCTCGATGATGGACGGCGCCGCCGTGTCCCCCTGCACAAGGCACGGCGCCAGCGCCAGCTCCGCCAGCGGGTAGCGCCGCTCGACGACCGTCTGGATGTCGTGCCAGACGGCTCCCGTCGGCGACGTGATGACCCCCAGCCGCTGCGGAAACGCCGGCAGCGGGCGCTTCCGGCTCGGCTCGAAAAGGCCCTCGCTCTCAAGCTTGACGAGCAGCCGCTCCAGCTCCAGGTACCGTTCGCCCATCCCCTCGGGGCGCGCCAGGTCGACGATGCACTGCAGGTCGCCCCGCGCCTCGTACACCGAGATCCGCCCGTGCGCCGAGACCGCCGCTCCGCTGCCCAGGTGCTCGTGGCCGCTCCCGCCGCGGAACATGACGCACCGCAGGACGGTGTTGGCCTCTTTCAGCGAAAAGTAGCTGTGCCCCGCCGACGAGCGCGTGTAGTTCGAGACCTCGCCGCTCACCCACAGGTCGGCCAGCAGGGCGTCGCGTTCCAGCGACTCCTTGATGTACCGCGTGACCTGCGAGACTGTGTAGACGGCCATCGCTCATCCCCTGTGCAGCGCGAGGGGCGCCGTGTGCACCGGCGCCCCTTCGACAACCTCGTTTCGTGTCCCCGACCGGTTACTTCACCAGCGACAGGTACTCGCCGGTGCGGGTGTCCACCTTGACGACCTGCCCGACAGTGACGTGCATCGGCACCCTGACCTGCGCGCCCGTCGCCAGCGTCGCGGGTTTGCGCCCCGACGACGCCGTGTCGCCCTTGAACGCCGGAGGCGTGTCGACGACCTCCAGGTCCACTGTCGTCGCCAGCTCGACGCTCAGCGGCTCGCCCTTGAACGCGACGATGGTGATGTTCTCGCCTTCCTTCAGGAACTTGGACTGGTCGCCGATCTGGTCCGGCGTCAGCGGGAACTGGTCGAACGACTCCATGTCCATGAAGATGTACGACGTGCCGTCGTTGTACAGGTACTGCGCCTCGCTCTCCTCCACGTCCGCGACGGTGAGCCGCTGGCTTCCCGGCAGGTTGCGCTCGAACACCTTGCCCGTGCGCAGCTGCCGGACCTTCAGCGTGAGCGTCGGCGCCCGCTGCTGCATATAGACGTGCTTGAAGTCCACGATCTGGTAGGCGTCGCCGTCCATCTCGATAGTCAGGCCCCTGCGTATCTCGTTGTAGTTCACCGTATCCGCCATGCGTGTCTCCTTGCCTTGGCCCTATCCCCGTCCCGTCGTTCCTGCGCAGGCAGGAACCCCGACGAATGCTGCCCTCTCCATCCTGAGGAAAACGCCCCCGCCACTCCGCATTCCCGTGGGGGGGAAATGGCGAGACCATCCTCCGTTCGCCCCCCTTATCCCCGCCCCGCCATTCCGGCGAATGCCGGAATCCAGAATGGCTGTGGGGCGCCCTTCCATAGGCCCCTACCCGTGCTTCGGGTTCTCGTGCTTGTGCGACGTGGTCAGCGAGCGCACCTTGCCGTTCTCCATGACCACCGTGTCCTCGATTCGCACGCCGCCCCAGCCGGGGATGTAGATGCCCGGCTCGATGGTGAAGACCGTGCCGTCCACCAGCGGGTCTTCCGTGCGCGGGCTCACCCGCGGGTACTCGTGCACCGCGAGCCCAATGCCGTGCCCGAGGCTGTGCCCGAACCGGTCCCCGTAGCCCGCCTTGTCGATGATGTCCCGCGCGATGCCGTCGGCGTCGCCCGAGTTCATGTCCGGCGTGACCGTGACCGACGCCGTCATCTGTGCGTTCAGCACCGTGTCGTACACGATGCGGAACATCTCGTCCGGCTCACCCAGGCAGATGGTGCGCGTCATGTCGCTGTTGTAGCCCATGTACCGCGCGCCGAAGTCCATCACTACCGTCTCGCCCGCGCCGATGCGCCGCTCCGTCGGGTGGTGGTGCGGTTTCGCGGCGTTCGGCCCCGACGCAATGATCGTGTCGAAGGCCAGCGCCTCCGCCCCCGCCTCACGCATCGCCCACTCCAGCCGCCACGCGACCGACTCCTCGGTGTCGCCAATCTCGATCGTCGGCGACACGACGGCGAAGGCGTGGTCGGCGATCTCCATCGCCCGCGTCAGCAATGCCAGCTCGTCCGGCTCCTTGATGGCCCGCAGCGGGTCGATGAATTGCGACGTGGCCAGGAGGCTGACCTCCTTGGCAGCCTCGTCCTCCTTCAGCGCGTTGACGATGGCCGAGTGCAGCGCAACGGTCATGTGCCCCGCCTCGAACCCGACGCGCTTGACGCCAAGCTCCTTGAACAACTCGGCCACCCAGCTCAAGCCGCCGCTGATGCGGTCGACGCGGAAGTCCGGCGCCTGCAGCTCCGCCTGCTCCGTGTAGCGAAAGTCCGTCGCCAGCACGGCCGCATCTTGGCTGATGACCAGGTACCCCGCAGAGCCAACAAACCCGGACAGATACCGCCGGTTCTCAGGCGAAGACACGAAGAACGCGTCCAGCTCCAGAGTGGAGAACTTCTCCCGCAGCCGTTCCAACCGATTCTTCATGCCCTACTCTCCTTCAAGTGCTCCACCAGGTAGTCTATCGCATAGAGGTAGCCCCGCCAGCCCAGTCCCGCGATCGCGCCTCGGGCAACCTCAGCCGTCACCGACTGCCGCCGCCACCGCTCCCGAGCGTGGATGTTCGACAGGTGTACCTCGACGACCGGCAGCCCCGCATCCACAAGCGCGTCCCGCAGCGAGATCCCATAGTGCGTCAGCGCCCCGCCGTTCAGCACAACCCCGTCCGACGACGCCGCCTCAGCCTGCAAGAAGTCAACAATAGCGCCCTCGTGGTTCGACTGGAAGCAGACAACCTCCGCCCCCAGCTCCGCCCCACGAGCAGCAGCAGCCGCCTCAATCTCCGCAAGCGTAGTCGTCCCGTACAAAGACGGGTCCCGACGCCCCAGCATATTGATATTCGGCCCGTTGACCAGCAGAATCCGCAAAACCCCTCCTCAGACAATGACCGCCAACGCCCTCAGTCTACCTGAGGGACGCCCAACCCGCCAACCGGCGCCCCACATCGTCATACCGGCGAAAGCCGGTATCCAGGGGCGATAGAGTGGGGTCGTTCGCTCTGAGAGAAATCGAACGGAGGGGCAGAGAGCCGGCTTGACGATATGGCTTGACCATCGATGACAATATGGTTAGTATGGCACTATGAAAACAACGCTCAACATCCAGGACGAATTGCTAACGCGCGCAAAGCGGCACGCTCAGCGGACCGGACGTCCACTGCGTGCCGTAGTCGAAGAGGGTCTTCGCCAGGTGCTCTCTTCCGAATCCCCTGGTGGACACTATATTCTGCCTGATTGCAGCGTCGGCGAAGCTGGAGGCAGGGATCCCCTGGAGGCGTACTCCTGGCAGGACCTCCGTGAGGAGATATACGGAGCGCCTGAACGCCGATGATCGCCGTCGACACCAACCTGCTGGTGTATGCGCACCGGCGCGAATCACGGCTTCATGTAGCGGCCTCTTCGCTTTTGCGCGGATTGGCAGAGGGCAACGACGTATGGGCTATTCCTTGGCCATGCTGCTACGAGTTCCTCAGCGTGGTGACCAACCCTCGAATCTGGAAGGATAGCGCGACCACGCCGGATCAGTCATGGCGTCAACTCGCTGCTTGGACAACCTCCCCTTCCGTACGTCTGATAGGAGAGACAGAGGACTTTCCGGAGATACTCGAGAGTTTAGTTCGACGCCCCCGGGTCATCGGCGGCGTTGTGCATGACGCCAGGATAGCGGCGATATGCGTAGCCCATGGAGTGGAAGCGCTCCTGACCAGGGACCGCGACTTCTCACTGTTCCCCGAACTCAAGACGCGGGACCCGCTAGCCGGGTGACCGCAGTTGGCAAGCCCTTCCCCGTCGTTCCTGCGCAGACAGGAACCCCGAAGCACGCATTGTCCCCGTTCGCCTTAAGGGGAATCGAAGCCTGTCCTGAGGCTCTCGAAGGGGAGGAAGGTTTGCGCTGGGCAGCCCCACACCTCCCTGCCACCACCCCCTCGCGCGAACGCCTCGCCCCTCGCTACCATTCCCCCATGCACAGCGCGACGGCGCGCACACTCAGCCATCTCGAAAATGCAGGGAACACCGGAAAAGGGGACAGAAATGCAGTTCTCGACAGCTAGGAAGCCCATTCGCAGCGGACTATACGAGTCATATCTGTAGAGGGCAGTTTCCTAGGGGCCTCGTTCTGCAGAAAAGCACATCAAGCGACTCGAATCGAATGCCGCGCAACCCGGCCGGCAACCACCCCTAGAACGACGACTCCATCATCCCCACCGGCACCTCGATCAGCGTCGGCGCCTCGACCGCTATGGACTCCCGGATCGCCGTCTCCAGCGCGTCCGCGTCGTGCACCCGAAGCCCCCGCGCGCCGAAGGACTCGGCCATCTTCACGAAGTCCGGGTTGTGCAGCTCCGCCCCGTACGGGTGGTCGTTGAACCGCCGCACCTGCTCCCGCAGCACGTTGCCGAACGCATTGTCGTTGAACACAACGGTCACCGTGTTGATCCCGTAGTGCACGGCGGTGGCCAGCTCCTGCACGTTGTACATGAAGCCGCCGTCGCCGGTCACGCAGACCACCGGCGTGTCCGGCCGCGCCACCTTCGCCCCCAACGCCGTCGGGAACGCGAACCCCAGGTTCCCCGAGTACGATGACGTGATGAACGTGCCCGGCTTGTAGACCGGAAAGTACGCCCGGCTGAAGTACCCTATCTGCGTCATGCCGGAGATGAAGATGCCGTCGTCCGGCAGCGCGTTGCGGATGGCCCGCATGAAAGACCCCTGCGGCTCCATCAGGTTCGCCGGGTCATTGCGCGTCGCGCGGAACGCCTCGTACTCCGCTTGCCTGCTCCCGCTCGGCCCGGCGAGCCCCGACACCGCCTCGTGCAGCCGCTCCAGCGAAAGCGTCGCGTCGCCGAGCACCGGCAGCGTGTCCTTCCAGTTCCGCCCGATTTCCTCTGGGTCGACGTCGATCTGCACGACGCGGTGCCCCTCGGGCAGGTTCGCCGTCGCCAGCCGCGTCCCCACCGCCAACACGACGGAGTGGTCGGCGACCACCCGTTGCATCATCTCCTCCCGCCCTCGCGGCGAACCCAGCGACAGGTAGTGGCGGTCCGAGATCGCCCCCTTCCCCTCGCCCGTCGTGAGCACCGGCGCCTGCAGGTGCTCGGCCAGCCGCGTCAGCGCTGCCGACGCCGCCTCCGAGTTCGCGCCCCCGCCGGCCCAGATGACCACCTTGCCGTCGTTCTCTGCCAGCAGCCGCGCCGCCTCCGCGATCGAGTCCGCCGACGGCTCCGTGCGGTCGTACATGGCCGGCTCCAGCAGCTCCACGTCGAGCGCCTCCGCCAGCGTGTCGGGCGGGATCTCGATCTCGACGGGCCGCGGCCGGCCAGTGTTGAGCTGCCGGAACGCCTCGTGCACGGCCGAGGGAACCTCGTCGGCGTTCAGCACGCGGGCCGCCCACTTGGTTACGGCCTTCACCGACTCCAACTGGTCGTCGATCTCGTGCAGCATGCCCCTGTTCACGCCGATGAGGTCGCGGGGGATCTGTCCGGCCACCAGCAGCACCGGCGACGACGCCGAGTACGCCGTCGAGAGCCCCGAAGTCGCGTTCAGCACGCCCGGCCCCGGCACCACCATCGCCGTCCCGACCCCGCCGCCCGCGCGAGCGTACCCGTCAGCCATGAACGTCGTCGCCTGCTCGTTCCGAGTGCTGATCCATCGGATCCCCGGCTCATCGAAGAGCGCGTCGGTCGCATAGTAAAGCTGTGCCCCCGGCAGCCCGAAGATCACCCGCACCCCCTCCCGGTACAGCGACTTCGCCAACGCCTGCCCGCCGGTCATCTCAGCCATGCAGTCCTCCCGAAGTGCCGTCTCGTGGTCGTGGGGGCAAGCTATGGCAGGAGGGGGCAAGTGTCAAGGGAATGTAGTAAGCGGAACAATGAACACCCTCAATACCCAAGAAATCACGCGACAGTTGCACGCTATGGCCTGGAGGTAAGAAGCAGACGGTGGGATTCCTCGATATCCAGTTCTACGTTGACCAGATTTGCCATTCCTTCCATTACGCGCAGGAGAAGAAGGAGATGGTCACGCAGCATGCGGAGGTTCTGCTTCTGGCGACCGGAATCATAATAGCTGGCGAAAACAAGATGATAGCCTACTTGTCCCTCTGGGGGTGGCAGTTGCTGCATTCCGGTCCCACTAGCATGGATAATCTTGCTGAGGATCCTATAGTTGTTCTTCCACGCTTCTTTGAATGGGAACGAGGGGTTTCTCTCCTGAAACCGCTCCAGCATTTCCTTTGAGATTCGGATTGATTGTTGATTCTTGAGCGCCTGTCTCGTTTCTTTGCATTCCGGGAGGTCGTACAACACGATAAGGTGCTCCAGCCCAATACGTTGAAGGGCCAAAGCTTGCTCGTAGTAGCCCAGCTCCGAAAGGAACTTGGCGCAGCGCAAGACCTTGAATATTCGAGAGGCTAGGTTCATCCCTTCTTCTACGAGGTCCAGTACCTCTTCAGCTTCCCGATTGCTTCCTACAGCATCAAAACCAATGGCCACCTTTCGCAGTGCACCAAATATGGCATCAAGGCCTTTATCCAATGCAGAAAACTCTTGTCGGTGTCTTTCGGCATTGAGTGACCAAGCCTCCAGTTCAATTTGTTGTAGAAGCGGTGTGATTGGCTCAGCCCCAAGTCGATCAAAGACACCTTGGGCTTCTTCGTATGAGTCAGGTTCAAGGAATAGGTCGATTGTCGGCATGCCGACCGCCTGCGCAATAGCCGAAAGCGTCTTGAACTTAGCTCTTTGCTCACCCTTTTCTAGCCGGACCAAGGTTACTCTGCCAATTCCAGCTGCTCGCGCGAGAGCTTGCTGAGTCAAACCGGAAGCCTTGCGGACTTGGCGAATTCGGCTACCTAGTGTCTGTCTTCCTAGCCAAGCCTGCGATTCGATGCGCTCTCGGTAAGAAGCATCGCAATAGTGCCGGGCAAAGTCCCAAGGAATCTCAGGGTATCGACCTTCAATTCCAACCAAGAAAAGCTCGAATGGATTGGGTAGCTCCAAGCCAATAATTGACTCAGGTCCCTTCACATCCTTGAGAGCTTCAAATGGGATTGTGCCATAGCAACCGTCCGCGAATCTCACCTGAATTCCATCAGGCATCAAGCTTGCAGAAGTCATCATTTGGTCGGCGTTTTTTAGTTCGATAGTGTCCATTAGCTACCTCTTGTGAATGGAGTACCATGTTCTGTTGATAAGGTCGGCATTTGTCAAGTACGCATCCATGATTCTCCCGGCCGTACCAGATGGCGGTTCTTCCATGAATTCCCCATCTCGCAGTCTGATTCGGCAAACGCTCAGGCCTCCAAAGAACACATGAACACGGGGCGGTTCATATAGGTTCTCTCTGGTGTTGATGACAAAACGCAAATTACCTTCTATGACTACGGTTGGCATGGAGAATCCTTGAACGGGGTGATGGTTAAGATTCTAGCATGCATTCAGAGTGTATCATTCAACGATACACAACACAATCCCAACACCCCCCATCCTTGACACCCCTTCCCACCCCTCCCCACAATGCGAGCGCCAATCCCAGCCACGCCATCCTGTCACCGGAGGCCCCGCGTGCCCGGTAAGTTCCGTGACCTGCGCGAGTACATCGCCTTCCTCGAAGGCCGCGGCGACCTGCGCCGCGTGTCGACGCCCGTCAGCGCACACCTCGAGATCACGGAGATCGCCGACCGCCTCGTCAAGTCCGGCGGGCCCGCCGTGCTCTTCGAGAACGTCGAGGGCCACGACATGCCCCTCCTCATCAACGCTTTCGGCACGATCCCCCGCGTTGCGTCCGCCCTCGGCGTCGAGCGCCTCGACGAGCTGACGGAGCGCGTCCGAGGGCTGCTCGGCATGGTGAAGGAGCCGCACCAGGGGCTCTTCGCCAAGCTCAAGGCCCTCGGCCAGCTTGCGCAGATCGCGTCCTACCAGCCGAAGACCGTCCGCTCCGCCCCATGCCAGGAGGTCTTCATTCCCGGCGAAGAGGTCGACCTGTCGACGCTCCCCGTGCTCACGTGCTGGCCCGGCGACGCCGGCCCCTTCATAACTCTGCCCCTCGTCGTCAGCCGAGACCCCTTCACCGGCGTCCGCAACATCGGCATCTACCGCATGCAAGTGTACGACCGCAACACCACCGGCATGCACTGGCAGACCCACAAGATTGGCGCGCACCACCAGCGGCTCGCGCAGGACAAGGGCATTGAGCGCATGGAGGTCGCAGTGGCCCTCGGAGGCGACCCCGCGACGATCTGGGCCGGGTCCGCGCCCCTGCCGCCCGACCTCGACGAATACCTCCTCGCCGGCTTCATCCGCGGCGAGGGCATCGAGCTCGTGAAGTGCAAGACCGTCGACCTCGAGGTGCCCGCCCACGCTGAGATTGTGCTGGAGGGCTACGTCGACCCGGCGGAGAGCCGCCCCGAGGGCCCCTTCGGCGACCACACGGGCTACTACTCGCCCGCCGAGGACTACCCCGTCTTCCACGTCACGGCTATGACGCGCCGCCGAGACCCCATCTACCCCACCTCCATGGTGGGCCGCCCGCCCACGGAGGACTTCTTCTTCGGCAAGGCCACGGAGCGCCTCTTCCTGCCCGCCATCCAGATGGTCCTGCCGGAGATCGTGGACATCAACATGCCCGCGGAGGGCATCTTCCACAACCTCATCATCGTATCCATCAAGAAGTCGTACCGCGGCCAGGCGCAGAAGGTCGCGCACGGCATGTGGGGCCTCGGCCTGCTCGCCCTCGCCAAGACCATCGTCATCGTCGACGCCGACGTCAACGTGCAGGACCTCTCGGAGGTCGCCTGGCGCGTCACCGCAAACCTCGACCCACAGCAGGACATCTTCTTCGCCAGCGGCCCCGTCGACGACCTCGACCACGCATCGAGCACCCCGCGAGTCGGCAGCAAGGTCGGCATCGACGCGACGGCCAAGGGCCCCCTCGATGGCCGCGAGCGCCCCTGGCCCGATGACATCGTCATGAGCGACGAGGTCAAGGCGCTCGTTGACGGCAAGTGGTCGTCGTACGGCATATAATTGAAGGTGCAGCCCCAAATCCTGACACACAACTAGTGGACACATGCAGAACGTAGCGCACGAAAACGCCGGGCCCCTCAGGAAGCTCAACTACGTCCTCGCGGCGGTGAAGTTCGAGCAGAGCCTCTTCGCGCTGCCCTTCGCCTACATCGGCATGCTCCTCGCCGCCGACGGTCTGCCCGAGCTCCAGCCGTTCATATGGGTCACACTCGCCATGGTCGGCGCGCGCAATGCCGGCATGGCCGTCAACCGCGTCTTCGACCGTAACATCGACGCCGTCAACCCGCGCACCGCCGACCGCCACCTGCCGCAGGGCCTCCTGCAGCCGTGGGAGCTCTCGATGCTGGCCGTCGCCGGGCTCGCCCTCTACTTCGTCGCCGCGTGGCAGCTCAACCCGCTCGCCCTCGCGCTTTCGCCGGTCGGCGCCCTCTTCGTCGTCGGCTACTCGACCGTCAAACGGTTCTCCTGGCTGACCCACTTCACCCTCGGCATGACGCTCGCCATCGCCCCGGCGGGCGGCTGGGTCGGCGTCACCGGCGAGCTCGCGTGGGAGGCCGTGCTGCTCTACGCCGTCGTCGCCACCTTCGCCAGCGGCTTCGACATCTTCAACACCGTCGGCGACATGGAGTTCGACCGAACCCACGGCATCAGGGCGCTGCCTGCCCGTTTCGGCATCCACGCCGCCTTCTGGGTCTCCCGCACCATGCACGTCCTGACCGCCTCCGCCCTGCTGGCTCTCGGCTTCTGGTTGGAGCTCGCGTGGCCCTACTTTATTGGCTGGGGCATTGCCGCCGTGCTGCTCGTGTACGAGCACATCGCCCTCAAGCCCGATGACATGTCCAAGCTCCGTTTCGTCTTTACGCAGGTCAACGCCGTCATCAGCCTCGCCGTGCTCGTCTTCACCTTCATCGCGGTCGTGGTCGTATGACCACGCACGACGCGCGCCCCGTCATCGTCGGCGTCACCGGCGCCAGCGGTGCCGTCATGGCGAAGGGCCTCGTCGACGCCCTCCTCCGCCGCGAGACCGACGTCGCGCTCGTCTGCTCCTCCGGCGGCCGTCTCGTCTGGGCCGAGGAGATGGACCGCAGCTACGCTGCGACGGTCGCCGGCTGGCAGGAGTCGCCCCACTTCACGGAGTACGCCATCGGCGACCTCCGCGCCCCCATCGCCAGCGGCTCATACCCCACGCGCGGCATGGCCGTCGTCCCCTGCAGCATGAACAGCCTCTCCGCCATCGCCCACGGCCGCTCCGACAACCTCCTCCTCCGCGCCGCCGATGTCTGCCTGAAGGAGCGCCGCACCCTCGTCATCACCCCCCGCGAGACGCCCCTCCACTCCGGCCACCTCGAGAACATGCTCCGCGCGAGCCAGCTCGGCGCAGTCGTCCTCCCGCCCGAGCCCCCCTTCTACCTCCGCCCGCACACCATCGACGAGGTGGTCGACTTCGTCGTCGACCGCGTCCTGGTGGCCCTCGGTGTCGAGGAGGCCCTGGAGGACGAGCACCAGTACCGCCCCGGCCGAGAGCGCGAGGGCTAGCCCATGTCCACCTTCCCCTGCCGCGTGACCGTCTCCTCCCCCGACTGGCACGACCAGCGCGACGTCAGGGCAACCGTTAACATCGACCTCGCCTTCTCCATGCTCCCCGGTAACCTCCTGCGCGGCCTCGGCCTCGCACCCGACAGGCAGGCCCACTTCCCCCTCCCCGGCGGCCGCCGCGAGCTCATGGACATCGGCGACGTCCGTCTCACCGTCGAGGGCTCCTCCGGCGTCACGCCCGTCGTCTTCGGCCCGGACGGCGCAGAGCCCCTGCTCGGCCGTGTCGCGCTAGCCTCGCTCAACCTCAAGGCCGACCCCACAACGCAGCGGCTCTTGCCCACCCACGGCTGGATGCCCACACGCCGCCCCATCCCCCCACGCTCCGGTTGACAACGCGCAGGCCGTCCAACGTACGTTGTTAGATGCGGGGACAAGCGCAAGCCCCCTGCTGCAACGGCATATATGCTAAAGTTGCTCTAGTCAATGTTCAGGAGGTCCCGCTTTGGGCACCTTTTACTGGCCGATGACTGTTTCTACAGTGACCGGCGAGGGTTCCCGCGAAATCGAAACTTTGGTGGACACTGGGGCGACCTACAGCATGGTTCCTGAGAATGTCCTCCGAGAAATCGGCATTGCGCCAATCCGCGCATCCTTTTTCCAATTGGCGGATGGCAGCCGTGAACGGATGCAGATGGGAAGAATGCTCGTCTCCATTGGCGGGCTTGCTGAAATCTGTCCGGTTGTCTTTGGCCCGGAGAATGCAAGACCGTTGATAGGGGCAGTCACGTTGGAGGCGTTGCTTCTGACGGTAGACCCCATCAAACGCAGACTGGTGTCCACTGACGGCCTCTTGCTGTGATATCGAGTCCCCCCACGCTCCGGTTGACAACGCGAATCCCCCCTAGCTATGCTACCGCCCGAAGCGACTGCATCCGTGGGTGTTGTGCGCGCACGACTCCCGGCAGCCGCGCAAATTGACTGGAGGACAACCATGATTCTGATCACAGGCGGCATGGGGTTCATTGGCCTGCACACGGCCCGCGCAATGCTCGACGCGGGCGAGGAAGAAGTGGTCATCACCTACTACCAGACCTGGCGAGAGCCCAGCTTCATCAAGGACGACTACGGCAGCCGCGTCCACGTCGAGAAGGTGGACGTGACCGACCGCGAGGGTCTCCTCGCCCTCGGCGAGAAGCACAACATCACCAGCATCTGCCACCTCGCCGTCACCGGCCTCGGCGCCTACGACGCCATCGGCGACATGCGCGTCAACCTGAACGGCCTGATGAACGTCATGGAGGCCGGCGTACAGTGGGGCGTCTCCCGGGTCTCCCTCGCCAGCTCCATCGCCATCTACTCCAGCGTCGCCGAGGGCCCGTTCAAGGAGGACATCGCCCTCCCCATCTACGGCACCGGCAACCCGACCGAGACCTACAAGAAGACCTTTGAGATTGTCGGCGGCCACGTCGGCGTCCGCTCCGGCATCGAGGTCGTCACCCTCCGCATCGGCGGCATCTGGGGCCCCCTCTACCACTCGATGGCCAACCTGCCGAGCCGCTTGGTGCACGCCGCCGTCAAGGGCGAGGAGCCCAACCTCGCCGCCGGCCGTGGCGGCGTCCCCTTCGCCGAGGACGAGGCCGACTTCTGCTACGTCAAGGACTGCGGCCTCGGCATCAGCATGGTCCACCGCGCCGAGTCGCTGCCCCACAAGACCTACAACATCAGCAGCGGCCGCACCCACCGCAACCAGGACCTCGTCGACGGCATCAAGGAAGTCATCCCCGACGCCAAGATCGAGCTCCAGCCCGGCAACGGCCCCAACGCCCGCAAGGACCCCTACGGCGACCCGTCGCAGATCAGGGCCGATGTCGGCTACGAACCGCAGTTCACCCTCTACACTGGCATCGCCGATTACATCGGCTGGCTCCGCGCCGGCAACGAGCGGTAGTCTCTACCAACCGCTCAACCGCGCAGCAAAAGGGAAGGGGCCGGAATGACCGGCCCCTTCCTCTTTCCTCGTCGTTCCCGCGGAGGCAGGAACCCTGACACTTCCCTGCCAACTCCTCCCCAGACCGTCGTTCCCGCGCAGGCGGAAACCTCATCCTTTGCCGACAACAGCTCCCCTACGCGCTGGCGTCCATCACCACCTTGATGATCTCGTCCTGGTACCCCTCGTACATCTCGTACGCCCTCGGCGCCTCCGAGAACGGTAGCCGATGCGTCACCAGCCACGACACGTCGAGCTGCCCGCTGTTCACCAGATCCACCGTCTCCCTGATGCAGCCCGTCGGGTCGTTCGTCGACGCGCTCACGTTGGGGATGATGATCGCCTGTCGTCGCATGAGCCCGACGTAGTCCAGCTCGACCTTCGGCTCCTCAGGCAGCCCGAACAGGGAAATGGTGCCGAACATCTTCACCAGCCCCTTGATCATCTCGACCGTCTCGATCTGGCCGGCGGCTTCGATGACCACGTCGGCGCCCTCGCCGTCCGTCAGCTCGCGCACAACCGCGATCGGGTCCTCGTTGTAGGAGTTAATCGTGTGCGTCGCCCCCAGCGACCGCGACTTCGCCAGCCGGTAGTCGTGGTGGTCGACGGCGATGACCTTCCCCGCGCCCATCTGCACGGCAAGCCGCGTGAAGGTCAGGCCGATGACGCCCTGCCCCAGCACCACAACCGACTGCCCGATGACGTTCGGCAGCCGCTTGGCCGCGTACAGCACCGTCCCCACGGGCTGGCACATCATGTAGGTGAACGGGTCCGCGCCCTCAGGTAGCGGAATGACCAGGTCCGGCGCCGAGAGCACGTACTGCGCGCCCATGCCGTAGTTGCCGCCGCGCCCGCCGCGTCCGATGTTCAGCGCGATGACCCGCGTCCCCGCCGGCACCTCCGCCGAGTCGCTCTCCTCCACGACGCCGACACATTCATGGCATGGCATGCACGGCGCAAGCGGGTAGTTTTCCTCCGGGAACGCATACCGGAACGAGCGCATGTCGCTGCCGCAGATGGAGAGCACCTCGCTGCGGATGAGCAGCTGCCCGCTCTCCCGCTGCGGCTCCGGCACGTCCACCATCCGCATGTGCCTGGGCCCGAAGACCTGTATCGCCTTCATCGTTCCTCCTCGTGCTTTTGGTTGCCCTCCGTTCGCCCTGGCACCGTTCTGGTTTCGTCGAAGGGCAATCTCCAATTCGTCATACCGGCGAATGCCGGTATCCAGAGCGCGCTTGCGTGCCTACAGCGCGGGCCTTTTTTCGTGCCAGCGGGCCTGCTGCTGGTAGGCGTGCCCCGCCTTCAGCGCCGTGTCCTCGCGGAACGGCGCAGCGGCAAGCTGCATGCCGATGGGCAGCCCGTCGGACGAGAACCCCACGGGCACCGACATCGACGGCAGCCCCGTCTCGTTGAACGGCGCCATCAGGCTGGGCGTCATCATCATGCCCAGCGGGTCGAAGTCCGCAAGCGACGCCGCCGGTTTCGGCATGACGGTCGCCGCGATCAAGTCCACGCTCCCGAGCGCCTCCGCAAACTCCCGGCGGAGCCGGCTCCGCGCCCGCTGCGCCTGCACGTAGTCGCCCGCCGTGTACACCGCGCCGAGGATGAACCGCGTCCGCACAATGTCGCCGTAGTTCTCCGGCTGCGAGAGCAGGTTCTTCCGGTGGTACGCGTGCGCCTCGCTGATCATGATCACGTTGTTGGCGATGCTCGCATACTGCAAACTCGGGATCTCGATGTCCCGCACCGTCGCCCCCAGCTCGCCCAGCGTGTCGATGGCCTTGTTCACCGCGTCGGCCACCTCCGGGTCGAGGGCCACGTCGTCGCTGAAGAAGTAGTGGCGCGGCACCCCGACGGTCAGCCCGCGCAGGTCGCCGCCCAGCGCCGCCGCGTAGTCCGGCACCGGCTCCGTGCTCGATGTCGGGTCCTTCGGGTCGTGCCCCGCAATGGCCTGCAGCATCAGCGCCGCGTCCTCCACCGTCCACGTCATCGGCCCGCAGTGGTCCAGCGACCAGCTCAGCGGCAGCACCCCGTACCGGCTGACACGCCCGTACGTCGGCTTCATGCCGACGATGCCGCACAGCGCCGCTGGCCCGCGGATCGACCCGCCCGTGTCCGACCCCAGCGTCCCCATCGCAAGTCCCGCCGCCATCGCCGCGCCGGAGCCACTGCTCGATCCGCCCGTCACGTGGTCCAGGTTCCACGGGTTGCACGCCTGGTCGAACAGGCTCGTCTTCGGCCCGCCCAGCGCGAACTCGTGCATCGCCAGCTTGCCAAGGGTGACCGCCCCGGCCTCGCGCAGCCGCACGATCGCGGTGCAGTCCTCCGTCGGCACCCGATGCTCCAGCACCTTCGACTGCCCCGTGGTGCGCACGCCCTCCGTGTCGTACAGGTCCTTGTAGGCGATGGGCACGCCGTGCATAGGCCCGCGGTACGCGCCCCGCGCGATCTCGTCCTCCGCCGTGCGCGCCTGCTGCAGCGCGGCCTCCGGCAGCAGCGTCACGTACGACTTGACCCTGTCGTCCAGCGCCTCGATGCGCTCCAGGTACGCCTGCGTCAACTCCACCGGCGACAGCTTGCGGTCGCGCAGCAATCCGCTCGCCTCCCCGATGCTCATGAAGCAAAGCTCGTCGCGTGTCATCTGCGCCATGGCTACGCCCCCTTCCACACCGGCGTGAAGCTACCGGCCACCTCTTCGTCGTCCAGGTCCGCCTCGTGGAGTCGCCGCAGCCGCTCCTTGTTCACGCGAAAGACCCTCAGCATCTCCTCCATCTCTTCGCCAGAGAAGCTGAACCCGGAGTGGGCCAGCAGCGCGAGCAGTTCTTCCCGGTCGTCGTCCGCCATAGTGCGCCTTCCTTCCACCCGTCCATAGCGACGCTACGGACAGGCAATTGCTGCGCCGTGATTCTACCACCATTGCCGTCGTCACGGGCATTGCGCGCCTCGCGCGCGTGTTGACACTGGCAACTGCGCGGCGTAGATTGAAGCGGTATCCCAACGAACAGAATCGTGGAGGGTGTAAATGCTGACGGCCAAAGACAACGCACTCTTGACCCAGGTGGGCCCCGGGACCCCCATGGGTGACCTCATGCGGGAGTTCTGGATCCCCGCGGTCCAGTCCATTGAGCTCCCGGAGCCCGACTGCCCGCCCGTCCGCATCAAGCTGCTGAGCGAGGAGTTGGTAGCCTTCCGCGACACCAACGGCGATGTCGGCATCCTCGACAACTACTGCCCGCACCGCCGCGCCAGCCTCTTCTTCGGCCGCAACGAGGAGTGCGGACTCCGCTGTGTCTACCACGGCTGGAAGTTCGACGTGAACGGCGAATGCGTCGACATGCCGTCCGAGCCCGCCGAGTCCAACTTCAAGGAAAAGGTCAAGATCAAGTCCTACCCCTGCCGCGAGCGCGGCGGCGTCATCTGGACCTACATGGGACCCCGCAAGGAGCTCCCGCCCCTCCCGGACCTCGAAGCCAACATGCTCCCCGAAGGCGAGTTTGCCGTCGCCACCGTCATGCGCAGCTGCAACTTCGTGCAGGCCCTCGAGGGCGATATCGACACCTCCCACCTCGGCTTCCTGCACCTCGGCGCCGTTGACCCCGGGAATGCGGCCCCCGGCTCCTTCGACTACTACACCGTCAACGTCCGCAACCCGCGCTACAAAATCATGGACACGGATTACGGCACCAGCTACGCCGCCTACCGTGACGCCTCGGAGGGCAACTACTACTGGCGCTTCGCTCACTTCTTGCTGCCCTTCTACTCGATGATCCCGACCGGTGTCCTCGGCATTCAGGTCCTCGCACGGGCGTGGGTGCCCATCGACGACGAGCACACCATGTTCTGGAACATGATTGTCCCCAGCACTCGACAGAGCAATTCGGCTGGCCAGGGTGGCTCCGCGCCGCCGCGCAAGGGCGTCAACATCGACGGCAAGAGCGGCGCATCCTCCTACATCCCCAACGGCACCGGCTGGTACGACCGCTGGAACCTGACCCAGAACGCGGACAACGACTACATGATCGACCGCGAGGCCCAGAAGACCGGCCAGAACTTCACCGGCATCGACGGCATTTACCTGCAGGACCAGGTGGTCACAGAGGCAATGGGCGCCGTCGTTGACCGCACCAGGGAGCACCTCGGCACCAGCGACACCATGGTCATCAAGACCCGGCGCCGCCTGATGAGCGCCGCCCGCGACCTGCAGGAGGGCATCGTCCCCAAGCCCGTCGACCACCCAGAGCTCTACGCCCTCCGCTCCGGCGGCGTCGTCCTCCCCAAGGAGACCGACTGGCTCGAGGGCACGTCCGAGCTCCGCAAGGCCTTCGTCAAGCACCCCGGCCTGTCGACTGTGCAATAGGCCAACACGACCCGGCAGTTTGGAAGGGCTCCTGCGCCGCAGGGGCCCTTCTACTTGGGAGTCCCTTCCCCCCTCAGGGGGAAGGTTAGAGCCTGCCCCGTACTTGATACGGGGATGGGGGTGACGCGCAGCCCCCGCGGGACTATCCTGTACCCGCGCCTCGGCGAGGGGCGAATCGGCGGCCCAGGAGGACCATGAAGTTCGGCGTTTTCCTGCTACTGCACTCACCCGACATGAAACCCGCGGCCGATGTCTACCGCAACGCCCTGGAGCAGGCACGGCTCGCGGACGAGCTCGGCTTCGATGCGGTCTGGCTCGCCGAGCACCACTTCTCCAGCTACGGCTACGGCCCCAACCCCCTGACCTTCGCCGTCAAGGTGGCGGAGCAGACCCGGCGCGTGCGCATCGGCACCGCCGTCGTCGTGCTCCCCCTCTACCACCCGCTCCGCCTCGCCGAGGACATCGCCCTCGCCGACCACCTCACTGAGGGCCGCCTCGACGTCGGCCTCGGCCGCGGTTACCAGCGCTACGAGTTCGAGCGCCTCGGCCTCGAGCTCAGCGAGAACCGCGCCATGTTCGACGAGGCTCTTGAGGTCATGCTGGCCGCGTGGACCCAGGACACCTCCAGCTACGAGGGCGCCCACTTCTCCTTCCCGGAGACCACCATCTTCCCGAGGCCCCTGCAGCAGCCGCACCCGCCGCTCTGGATCGCGGCCCAGTCGCCGGGCAGCATCGTCGACGCCGTGCAGCGCGGCTACAAGTGCATCACCGGCGGCTCCAGCGCCCCCTCCGACCGCGTCCTGCAGAGCTGGAACGTCTTCCGCGACGCCGTCAACGAGTCCGGCCTCGGCTGGCCGCAGGAGTTCGTCATCCAATCGCAGGTGCACGTCGGCGAGAATGATGCTGCCGCTCGCGCGCAGACCCAGAACGCCCTCTGGCACCTGCGCTCCGCCGGCGCCCTCCGCGCCAACACCCAGATCGTCCGCAACGGCCTCGCCGTGGAGCAGCCCCAGCCCAACGAGCCTCCGCCGGACCTGATGTACGACGAATGGGTCCTCTTCGGCGACTCCGACACCGTAGAGTTCAAGGTGCAGCGTCTCCTCAACAACACCGGCATCACCTATCTCAACTGCGTCTTCGCCATCGGCCGGCTGGAACACGGGGAAGTCATGAAGTCCATGGAGCGGTTCGCCCGGGACGTCATGCCCCAGTTCCGCGACAAGGTCGGCGTCTCCGGCGCCGTGGAAGCGCCCGTATAGCGCGAGAAAGGGGAACGTCATGGGCTTTGGAGCCCCGCATCTCCCGCAGCATGACCCGTTCAACCGCTCGAATATTGAGCGCAACATGCAGCAGTCGCCCGGTCACCGCGACCACGGCCTCGGCCATACGCTGCACGGGCTCAATCTCCTGGAAGTGGCGATCATCGCCGCGGTGCTCGTCGGCATAGCGCTGGCGGTCCTGTTCTTCGTCATGCTCTAGCCGAGTCGGCGCGAGAGGAGGTCCCCATGGGAGCCATAGGTAAGCCCCAGCGAAAGGTGGAGTACTGGCCCATCCGCACCCCCGTGCCCGAGCGCCGCTCGGCCCCTGCCGCACCCCCGGTGACACCCGCGCCAACAAGGGAGCCCGCGCCCGTGCGGTAGGCAATGAGGCATGATAAAGAGTGGAGGATCCAGCCTGGAACCAAGAGCAAGCATGAATCGCCCATCTCATCAAGAGCAAGGCAGAATCTCTCTCGCGCAAGCTGAGGAGGAGTTGGCGAAAGACGACCTGCGGCAGGCGTCAGAGAAGGGATGGGGAGCCGCGTCGCAGATGGTGAAGGCCGTGGCCGACGCCCGTGGCTGGGACCACAAGGGCCACGCACAGCTGTTCAAGGCAGTTGGATCGCTGGCCGGCGAGCATGACGACAAGGCGCTCAGGCGGCTGTTTTCTTCCTCAAATGACCTGCACATCAACTTCTACGACGGATACCTGAGCCAGCACGAGGTTTCTGTGCGCATGGAAGACGTCGCGCTGTTCGTGAGAAAAATGGACGCCATCCTCGCTGAAGCCTGACCCACTGCGGCCGGAGGCCACATTCGCATGGCTGAAGCATCCCCAATTGAGACCCGCCTCGGCTACGTGACGGCATGGCGCACGTGGCGCGTCTGGTCGTCGCCCGATAGCCTGTCGCTGCACAGCGTCGCCGCCGCGCCGTCGCTCGGGGAGTGGCAGCCCCTGCAACCGATGGAGGCCCGCTGCGGCTACCGTGAGATGCGCCCGCCCGCCTGCCAGTGCGAGTCCTGCCCCGGCGACGGCAACCACTGCGGCATCTACGCCTACCGCGAGGCCCCCAGCGCCGTCACCCACGCCATGGGCGTCGTCGGCCGCGTCGCGCTCTGGGGCACCGTCATCGAGCACGCCACCGGCTACCGCGGCCAGTTCGCCTACCCCATAGACTTCGCCTACGGCCACTGCACCTGGTGCCGCTCGCCGGAGAGACCCAAGCTGCTGCCCTTGGAGGAATCGGTGGTGCTGGCCCCGGAGCGCGGAGAGGGCTGGCTGGTGTGGGCGTGCTCCAAGCACGCGCAGGCAGCTCTGGCGAGAGCGCGCGCGCTTGAAACCGGAAAGGCGTCGATGGGATGGGCGCCGATGCCCGGCCTGGACGTGGCGCGTGCCATCGCGGAAGTCTACAGCGTCGAGGTGGCCGCGGGCGGCTAGGGCTGCCCAACCGCCCGCGTGGGCGCTTCCACGAACGCCACTCGCGGCGGCGTCACCAGGTCCGCGATGGTTGTCCGCTCGAGGATCGTGTTGATCGCGTCCTCCACCGTCTGCCAAACGTTCCGCTGGGCGCAGCAGTCGGACAGCGTGCAAGCGTTCTCGTCGTCGAGGCAACCCACAAGCGCGTTGGACTCGTCGAACGCGGACATGACCATGCTCAGATTGATGTCCTTGGGTTCCATCGCCAGCATGTGCCCGCCCAGGGGGCCTCGCAGCGTCGTAGTGAACCCGTGCTTGCTGAGCGTGTGGAGGATGTGGTTGAGGTAGGGCTCAGGCATCGCCATGGTCTTCGCGACCTGCGTGGCGTGCACCGGTCCCCTGCCCTTCTGCTGGGCAAGCGCAACAAGGGCCCTGACCGCGTAGTCCACCTTGATCGGAATGTGCATTGGCCCCTCCTTGCAGCGGGCGCCTTGTCCAATGCCCGCCTACTCCGTCGTTACCTGCTCCGCCTTCTTGGGGTCTAGTGAGGCCGCCATCGTGTGCCACGCCAGGCTGGCGCACTTGATGCGGTTGGGAAAGGCGCAGACCCCGGCCAGCGCCTCGAGCTCGCCGAGGCTGCCGGAGTCGAAGTCTTCCCCCGGCTCGCGCGTGACCATGCTGTGGAAGACCTCGAATAGCGCCCCTGCCTCCTCGACGGACTTGCCCTTCACGTTCTGCGTCATCATCGACGCCGACGATTGCGATATCGCGCACCCGACGCCCTGAAACGCCACGTCGGCGATGACCCCATCCGTGACCTTCAGAAACACCGACACCTGGTCGCCGCACAGCGGGTTATACCCATCGGCGGTGTTGCTCGCGTCCTCCATCGTCCGCTTGTTGCGCGGCCGGTTGTTGTGGTCCAGCACCAGCTCCTGGTACAGCTCGACAAGGTCACTCACTAGCTGAACACCTCAAAGGTCTTGTGGATGCCCTCCACCAGCGCGTCTATCTCGCCCCTGGTGTTGTAGAAGGCGAACGACGCCCGCGCCGTCGCCGGTATCTGGAACCGCTGCATCAGCGGCTGCGCGCAGTGGTGCCCCGTGCGAATGGCGATGCCCTGCGTGTCGAGCACCGTGCCAATGTCGTGCGGGTGGATGCCGTCCAGCACGAACGACAGCACGCCGGCCTTCTCCCGCGCCGTGCCGATAAGCCTCAGCCCCTCGATGGCCTGAAGCTGCTCCGTGCCGTATTCCAGCAGCTCATGCTCGTGCGCGGCCGCCCGCGCCAGCCCGACGCCGTTCACGTAGTCGATCGCCGCGCCGAGCCCGATCACCCCCGCGATGTGCGGCGTGCCCGCCTCGAACTTGTACGGCAGGTCGTTGTAGATGGTCTTCTCAAATGTGACCGACTTGATCTGCTCGCCGCCGCCCTGGTACGGGGGCATACTCTCCAGCCATTCGCGCTTGCCGTAGAGCACGCCGATGCCCGTCGGGCCGAAGAGCTTGTGGCCGGAGAAGGCGTAGAATTCGCAGTCCAGCTCCCGCACGTCGACCGGCAGGTGCGGCGTCGCCTGCGCGCCGTCCAGCAGCACCGGGATGCCGTGCGCATGGGCCAGCGCGACGATGTCCTTCACCGGGTTGATGGTGCCCAGCGCGTTGCTCATGTGCACAATCGAGACCAGCGCCGTCTGCGGGCCCAGCATGCTCTCGTACTCGTCCATGAGCAGCTCGCCGTCGTCGTTGATGGGCACTACCCGGAGGCGGCCGCCCTGTTGCTCGCACAGGATCTGCCACGGCACCACGTTGGAGTGGTGCTCCATGTTGGAGATGACCACCTCGCTGCCCTGCCCAACGCGCTGCGCCCCCAGCGTCTGCGCGACGAGGTTGATCCCCTCGGTAGTGCCCCGCGTGAAGACGATCTCCGCGTCCTCGGCCGCATTGATAAGCTGCCGCACCTTGCCGCGCGCGCCCTCGTATGCCTCCGTGGCCTCCTGGCTGAGCGTGTGCACGCCGCGATGGATGTTCGCGTTCATGCCCGTGTAGTACGCAGAGAGCGTGTCGATGACCACCTGCGGCTTCTGGCTCGTGGCCGCGCTGTCGAGGTAGACCAGCGGCTTGCCCCCGATCTCACGGCTGAGGATGGGGAAGTCCCTGCGGACGGCCTCGACGTCGAAGGGCATGGAGGTCATGCGGTCCTCCCCTGATGTCGAAGTGAAGCGGTGATGAGCTGCTCCAGGTGCACGCGCAAGGGCGTCAGCCCCACGTGTTCGAGCACCTCATTGGCGAAGCCATGCACCAGCATGCGGCGCGCCGCCGCCTCGTCGATGCCCCGGCTCTGCAGGTAGAAGAGCGCCCCGTCGTCGAGCTTCCCGCACGCCGCTCCGTGGCCGCAGCGGACGTCATCGGCGTAGATCCACAGCGCGGGCTTGGTGTCTACCTCCGCCTCGTCGGACAGCAGCAGGTTCTTGTCGGACTGCTTGGCGTTCGTCTTTTGCGCCGCCTGCCGCACGGTGATGCTCCCGTGGAAGACTCCGCGCGACTTGCCATTCAGCACGCCCTTGTACACCTGCTCGCTCGTTGTGTGCGGCGCGATGTGCTCGACCAGCACCTGGTTGTCGACGTGCTGGCCCTGGTTGGTCATGTAGAGGCCGTAGAGCGTGCACTCGCTCCCCTCGCCCTCCAGCGCGACGCTCAGCGTGTGCCGCGCGATTGCCCCGCCGAAGTCGAAGGCGCCCGACGTGAAGCGGCTGTTCCGCCCCAACCGTACCTGCGCCGACCCGACGTGGTACGCCGGCAGCGCCTGCTGCTGCAGTCGGCACGCGTCGAGCTGCGCCCCCTCGGCGAGGACGTACTCGGACACAGCATTGGTGAGCGAGATCGTGTCCGTCAGGCCGCCATAGCTCTCGATGACTGATGCCTTCGAGTTCCGGCCCATTGACACCAGCGTCCGTGGCTGCGTCACGGAGGACTGCCCCTCCGACGATGACAGGTAGATGAAGTGGATGGGCTCCTCCACAACGGTGTCGTGCGGCACGATGAGCGCCGCGCCGTCGCGCAGAAAGGCGGTGTTGAGCGCCGTGAAGCCGCTCTCGTCGTAGGGAGCGTAGTGCCCGAGGTGGTCGCGCACCAGGTGCGGGTGGAGAGCCATCGCCTTGGCGAGGCTCGTGACCGTCACCTGTGGCGGGAGCGTCGGCATCGAGGTCAGCGACGGCACCCAGTGCCCGTCCACGAAGACCATGCGGTTCCACACGGAGCCGCCCATGATGTGCTGGTCCAGCGCATCGGTTGCCACGCGCACCGGCGCCGCCGGCGCAAGGTCGTCGAAGGCCGCGTTCGCGATGGGCCCGATGTCCGTGTACTTCCACGCCTCGTTGCCGCGCCGCGCCGTCGGAAACCCGACCTCCTCGAACTTCGCGATGGCCGACTCCCGCAGCGCGTGCAGCTCGGCGGGCACGGCGGACGACGACGGCCCAATGACGGCGTTCCACGCCTCCACGTACCGTCGCTCCAGGGTTGCTGCCTGCTGCGTCATGCCTTCCCGGTCCCCCGCGATTAGCTCTGGGCCTGCAGGACCTCGTCCTGCCCCTCGTAGCCCTCCGCCTCGATCTCCTCGGCCAGCTCCATGCCGCCCGTCCGCACGATGCGGCCGTTCATCAGCACGTTCACCACGTCCGGCGCCACGAGGTTCAGGATGCGCTGGTAGTGGGTGATGAGGATGACCGACCGCTCCGGGCTCCGCAGTTGGTTGATGCCGTCGGCCACCAGCCGCAGCGAGTCCACGTCGAGCCCCGAGTCCGGCTCGTCCAGGATGGAGAGGCGGGGCTCCAGCATCGCCATCTGCAGGATCTCGTTGCGCTTCTTCTCGCCGCCGGAGAAGCCGTCGTTGACGCTCCGCTTCAGCATGGTCGGCTCCATGTTGACGATGCTGGCCTTCTGCTGCAGCAGCCGGTCGAACTGGATGGGGTCAAGCTCCTCCAGCCCCTTGCTCTTGTGGATGGCGTTGTAGCCCGCGCGGAGGAACTGGTCCAACCGCACGCCGGGAATCTCGACGGGGTGCTGGAATTGGAGGAAGACCCCCGCGCGGGAGCGCTCCTCAGCCGGCATCGCCAGCAGGTCCACGCCGTCCAGGATCGCCTCGCCCGACTCCACGATGTACTGAGGGTGCCCGGCGAGCACGTTGGACAGCGTGCTCTTGCCGGAGCCGTTGGGCCCCATGATGGCGTGCACCTCGCCCTGCTCCACCGTGAGGTTGATCCCGTTCAGGACTCTGTTGCCCCCAACGGAGGCGCTCAAATTGCGAATCTCAAGCATGTCACTCTACCGTTGTCTTGAATTTTCCCGCGCCCCAACCGTCATTCCCGCGCCCCCGACCGTCATTCCCGCGAAAGCGGGAATCCAGGAATGCCGGAAAGGACGGCCCCTTATGGTCGGGCGCTCCCTACCCCACAGACCCCTCCAGGCTGACCTCCAGCAGTCGCGTCGCCTCGATGGCGAACTCGAACGGAAGCTGCTGGAAGACCTCCTTGCAGAAGCCGTTGATGATGAGCGAGTTGGCGTCCTCCGACGACATGCCCCGCTGCTGGCAGTAGAAGAGCTGCTCCTCGCTCACCTTCGACGTGAAGGCCTCGTGCTCCAGGTGCGCCGAGCTGTTCTGCACCTCGACGTAGGGCGTCGTGTGCGCCCCGCACTGGTCGCCGATGAGCAGCGAGTCGCACTGCGTGAAGTTCCGGGCGTCCGCCGCACGGGGCATCACCTTCACCAGCCCGCGGTACGTGTTCTGCCCGTGCCCCGCCGAGATGCCCTTGGAGATGATCTTGCTGCGCGTGTTCTTGCCCAGGTGGACCATCTTGGTGCCCGTGTCCGCCTGCTGGTAGCCGCGCGTCAGCGCGACCGAGTAGAACTCGCCGATCGAGTTGTCGCCCTGCAGCAGCACGCTTGGGTACTTCCACGTAATCGCCGAGCCGGTCTCGACCTGCGTCCAGGAGATCTTCGAGTTGTCGCCCGCGCACTTGCCGCGCTTGGTCACGAAGTTGTAGATGCCCCCGACGCCGTTCTCGTCGCCCGGGTACCAGTTCTGGATGGTGGAGTACTTGATCTCCGCGTTCTCCATCGCGACGAGCTCCACCACGGCGGCATGGAGTTGGTTTGTGTCGCGCATTGGCGCGCTGCACCCCTCGAGGTAGCTGACGTAGGAGCCCTCCTCCGCGACGATGAGCGTCCGCTCAAACTGACCCGCCTCGGCGGCGTTGATGCGGAAGTAGGTGGAGAGCTCCAGCGGACACCGAACGCCCTTGGGGATGTAGCAGAAGGAACCGTCGGAGAAGACGGCCGAGTTGAGGGCGGCGTAGAAGTTGTCCGTGTACGGAACGACTGAGCCTAAGTACTTCCGTACGAGCTCCGGATGCTCCTGCACTGCCTCGTTGAACGACCCAAAGATGATGCCTTGCTTGCTCAGCGTCTCCTTGAACGTCGTCGCGACGGAAACGCTGTCGAACACCGCGTCCACCGCGACGCCCGCCAACCGCTTCTGCTCCTCCAGCGGGATCCCCAGCTTCTCGTACGTCGCCAGCAACTCCTTGTCGACGTCTTCGAGACTGGCTGGCTGGTCCTTCTTGGGAGCGGCGTAGTACACGCCGTCCGCGAAGTTGATGGGCGGGTAGTGGACGTTGGCCCACTTTGGCGACTGCTCCTTCTCAACTAGGGTGAGAAAGTGCCGGAAGGCCCGGAGCCGCCACTCCAGCATGAACTCCGGCTCCTGCTTCTTTGCCGAGATCCAGCGGATAGTGTCCTCGGTGAGCCCGCGGGGAGCGGTCTCCTCCTCGATGTCCGTGACGAACCCGTACTTGTACTCGGCCTGCGCCAGTGACTTGGGCGATACCATAGGCAGGACCCCTTCAATGGCAGTAGTAGACCAAAGTGGTCAAGAATCTACAGGTAGTGTACGGCGGGCGATTTGGGGGTGTCAACTTTGGTAGCGGCGGCCCCTTAACCTCGCTGGCGAGAGACGTCACGGAGTGGCGGGCGATGGAGCGTACTCTCGCGTCTCGGGGAACCGCACTCGCGCGTCTGCAAAAGCCAGCGCGATGTCTATAACTACGTGGAAGACAATGAGCGCTGTTGCTGTTGTCAATACTATGCCGTGCAACAGGAAGTCGTCGGCCGCAATCACTGCTTGCATCACCAGCATACCTGCGCCGGGCCACCCAAATAGCCACTCTACGACAACAAGTGTACTGATGAAGGCGGAAACTCCAGTGATTATGGAAGCGGGTGGTGCCATTGCAGCGATTCGAACTCCATGCCTCAGTATGGTCTTCCACTCCGACAACCCCTGCATTCGCGCAAACTTGACGTGCTCAGAATTCAACTGCTTGAGCATTGCGCAGCGCATGTATCGTAGCGCGCCCACGGTGGAGAGCGCTAGGACCGTGACTGGGAACACAGGGCTTGCGAATCCGTCCGCCTCGGGACCTAGTGACCACCCTATAAATCCGAAGAATACCAAGATGAACTGCATGGAAATGCAAAGGACTGGAATGCTCTGTGAATTAAGCAACAGCTTTTCCCCAACGTAACCAAGCGGAGTATGTAGTTTGACTGCGCTAATCAGCCCTATTCCAAGAGCAATGGGAACACCAATCCCCGCTGCCAGCCCTCCTAAGAAAAGGCTGTTAGGCAAACGTTGCCCGATAACTTCTATAACTCTTACGTCTTCTCTACTAAAGCCGAGTTCATCCACGGTAAAGCCGAGTTCACCCTTGATCAAATATCGAACGTATGTGTAGTACCCTTTGAAATACGATCCTTCTGAACCGAAAGGAACAAGTACCAGCCAGCGGTCTTCGGGGCAATGGAGGACATTGCAACGGAGATCCGGCGGGGCTAGATGGAATGCGCTGTAGAGGATGATAGTTACTCCGAAGATAGCAATGGTCCCGTAGAGTAATCGGACGATGGCGTACCGCAGCCAACGGAGCGCCTCGCGACTGTGCGCCTCATTCTCGCTCATACATCACCGTGCCCTCTTGAAGGGCTTCCCGGAGGACCGTGCCATAGACGTGCCCTCTGCGCCGGATCTCTTCCGGCGTGGTTACGATGATGTCCTTGGCGACAGGCATACCGCTCAGTGCCACACGTATGTCGACGGCAACGCCGTGCTTGTCCGGCGCCTCGTCCAGCACCACCAGCAGGTCGACGTCGCTGTCTTCCCTGGCCGTGCCTCGCGCCCGCGAGCCGAACAGCAGCACACGAAGCGGCCGGTGTCGCTCCACGATGCGCTCAACCATGGCGCCGATGATGGTGTCCGTCGTCATCACATGCCCCACACCCACATTCTAGCAGAACACCCCTCCCTTACGGCGGCCGCGAGAGGGGTGTCAATGTTGGCGCGGGCTGTGGTGAGCTACAACCCCTTGACCTCGCTCACCAGCGACGTCACAGACCGCCGCGCGTCGCCGAACAGCATCCGCGTGTTGTCCTTGAAGAACAGGTCGTTGTCGATGCCCGCGAAGCCCGGGCTCATGCTGCGCTTCAGGACGATAACGTGCTGCGCCTGGTCGACGTTCAGGATGGGCATGCCGTACACGGGGCTGTCCGGCTGGTCGCGCGCCGCCGGGTTCGTCACGTCGTTCGCGCCGATGACCACCGCGACGTCCGTGTTGCGGAAGTCGTCGTTGATCTCGTCGAGGTCGTAGAGCTCGTCGTAGGGGACGTTCGCCTCGGCCAGCAGCACGTTCATGTGCCCCGGCATGCGCCCCGCGACGGGGTGGATGGCGTACTTGACGCGCACGCCCTTGCCCTCCAGCAGGTCCGCCAGCTCCCGCACCTGGTGCTGCGCCTGCGCCACCGCGAGCCCGTAGCCCGGCACGAAGATGACCGAGCGCGCGTACGCCAGCATGACCGCAGCGTCCTCCGCGCCGACGGAGCGCGCCGTGCGCGTCTCCACGGCAACCGGCCCGCCCGCCGTCACCGCGCCGAACGCCCCGAAGACCACGTTCGCCAGCGAGCGGTTCATCGCCTTCGTCATGATGTTGGTCAGGATCAGGCCCGCCGCGCCCACCAGCGCGCCGCTCACAATGAGCGCCAGGTTGCCCAGCGCAAACCCCGCGGCAGCCGCGGCCACGCCCGAATATGAGTTCAGCAGCGAGATCACCACCGGCATGTCGGCCCCGCCGATGGGAATGACCAGCTGGATGCCCAGGATCAGGCTCAGGGCCACCAGCGCGTAGAAGACGTAGATGTTGAACTCGAAGCCCACCAGGTACACGATCATGCCCACGATGGCCAGGAACATGAGCCCGCTGACGATGTTCTGCAGCGGGTATGTGACGGGCCGGGTCGTCATCAGGTCCTGCAGCTTGGCGAATGCGATGAGGCTTCCCGTCAGGGTGACGAATCCGATGAGCACGCCCAGCATGATCGTTAGCTTGACGTGTCCTTCGACGCTGATGTCCCCGTCCCATATTCGCACGAACTCCGACACCGCGATGACCGCCGACGCGCCGCCGCCCACGCCGTTGAAGATTGCCACCATCTGCGGCATCGCCGTCATCTTGATGGTGCGCGCCAGCACGGCGCCGATGACCGCGCCGATGGCGATGCCAATCGCGATCATCTCGTAGTTCAGGACCTCTTCGTTCACCAGCGTCGCCACGATGGCGATGAACATGCCCAGTGCCGCGAGGAAGTTGCCGCGCCGCGCCGTCGCCGGCGACCCCAGCAGCTTGATGCCGAAGATGAACAGCACCGCAGACGCCAGGTAGACGTACTGGATGACAAGGTTGATGCCCTCAAACACCGCCATTACGCCCCCTCGCCCGGCCGGCGGCGGAACATCTGCAGCATCCGGTCAGTCACCATGAACCCGCCCACCACGTTGATCGTCGCCAGCACCAGCGCCGTGAACCCGAGCGCCACCGCGAGGTTGGCGTCCCGCGGCCCCACGACCACCATCGCGCCAATGATGGTGATGCCGGAAATGGCGTTGGCGCCCGACATGAGCGGCGTGTGCAACGTCGGCGGCACCTTCGTAATCACCTCGAAGCCGACGAAGATGGCCAGCACGAATATGTACAGCGCGATGACCAGTGGAATCCCGATTAGTGCACTCTCTACCATCTTCCCTGCGCCTTCTATCCAGATCCTGAAAGCAGCCCAAGCGTCGGGCCGTGAATGACCTCGCCGCCGTACGTGATGCAGCAGTCCTTGATGATGGCGTCCTCCCAGTCCAGCGTCAGCTCGCCGTCGCGGACCAGGTGCTGCAGCAGCGTCAGCATGTTGCGCGAGTACATCTGGCTGGAGACCACCGGCACCGACGAGGGCACGTCCAGCGGCCCGAGGATGGTGACGCCGTTCGCGATCACCGTTTCGCCCGGCTTCGTCAGCTCGCAGTTGCCGCCCGTCTCAGCCGCCAGGGCGATGATGACGGCGCCCGGCCGCATGTCCCGTACCATCGCCGCAGTGACCAGCTTCGGTGCGGATTGTCCCGGAATTGCCGCGGTCGAGATGATGAAGTCCGACGTCCGCGCGTGCTTGTGGATGAGGTCCTGTTCCAGGTTCTGGGCCTCTTCATTGAGCTGCTTCGCGTAGCCGCCCTCGTCCTCGATGTCCTCGGTGTGGATGGCCTCCTGGATGAACGTCGCGCCAAGGCTCTCCACCTGCTCCTTCACCACCGGCCGCACGTCGAAGGCCGCGACGACGGCCCCCAGCCGCCGCGACGTCGCGATGGCCTGCAGGCCCGCAACCCCCGCGCCCAGCACAAGACCCTTGGCCGGCGGCGTCGTGCCCGCGGCAGTCACCATCATCGGCAGGTAGATGCCCAGGGCCTCGGCTGCCATGATGGCCGCCTTGTAGCCCGCGATGGAGCTCATGGAGCTGAGCGCGTCCATGGACTGCGCCCGCGCAATGCGGGGAACGGCGTCCATGCTGAAGCTGGTGACGCCCATTTCAGCCAGGCCCTTCGCCATGGCCGGGTGGTAAAGAGGCTGCAGCAAGCCGATGAGGACTTCGCCGGAACGGAGCATGGAGGTCTCCGGCGGCTCATCCTCACCGCCGAATGTGGGCCGCTGCACCTTCACCAGGATGTCGGCCCCCTCGTACACCGCCGAGGCGCTGGAGACGATGGCGGCTCCGGCGTTCCGGTACGCCGCGTCCGCGAAGTGGGCGCCCAGTCCGGCGCCCTCCTCCACAATGACTTCCATCCCCGCGTCGGTCAGCTTGGCCACGGACTCCGGCACCAGCGCCACCCGCCGCTCGTTGGTTCTGACCTCCCTGGGAACGCCTACCTTCATGCAACTCCCTTGCGCGCCCGATGCTTCTGAGCGCACTCATCCAGTTTGAAATGCGGGGACTGCTAGCATTCTAGCCAATGCGCCACACCATGTGAAGTGTTGCACAAGCCCGATAGCGTCGGCCCTGAGTCAACAAAGGTTAAAACAACGTCCTCGGTGATAGTAGGTATACGCGTGCAATGTTCCCGGCGAGACCGGTCCTTCCCGGGATGCGTTTGACACGTCTACTGGGCGTTCCGTACCCTTTGCCTTTGAGCCGGACCCCCAATCCCGCCGTTCAGGATGGCCCGCCACCCGTCGTACTCGGCAACGGACCTCCACGCGCGGCGCCGGAAAGGCGGCGGATGCGCACCGCATCAGTTACCCAGAAGCGCCCAAGGATCTTCTACGGCTGGTACATCGTCGCCGCCAGCTTCACGTGCAACGTCTTCACATCGGGCGCTTACTGGCAGGGCTTCCAGGTCTTCTTCCTCCCCATCCTGCGAGAGTTCGGATGGTCGCGCGCCGCCCTCTCCGGCGCCTTTGCCCTCCGCCAGATCGAGACCGGCGCATTCGCCCCCATCCTGGGCTTCGTCGTCGACCGGATCGGCCCCAAGCCGGTCATCATATCCGGCGCCGTCCTCCTTGGTGTCGGCATGATCCTGATCTCCTATACTTTCTCCATTTGGAGCTTCTACCTCTTCTTCGCCGTCGCCTCCATCGGGGCCAGCGGCACCTCCCACGCCATCGGGTGGACCGTGGTCATCGTGCGATGGTTCCGCCGTCTCCGGGGGACCGCCCTGGGCATCGGCGTCTCCGGCCCCATCCTCACCGGCGCCGTCCTCTTCGTCCTCGCATGGTTCCTCGGCGAGGTCGGCTGGCGATGGACGATCCGCGGCACCGGCGTCGCCCTCATCCTCATCATCATCCCCCTGGCGATGCTCATCCGCATGAACCCCATCCAGCACGGCTGGCTGCCCGACGGCGACCGCCCGCGCAGCCCCGGCGATCCCGACATTGCGCCGGGGGACATCCAGGCGGTGCGGCAAGCGCGGCGTGCCCACCGGGCGGCCTTGGAGGACGACCAGGGCATGACCGCCAGCGTCGCCCTGCGGACGCGCTCCTTCTGGTTGGCCTCATCCGTCTTCATGGCGATGTTTCTCGGCACCAGCGCCCTGCAGGTGCACCAGGTGCCCCTGTTCGAGAGCAAGGGCTTCAGCACTGCCGAGGCCGCCGTCACCGTGTCGCTCGTCTTCCTGGCCAGCGGCGTCGGCCGCATCGGCGCGGGCTTTCTCGCCGACCTGTTTGAAGTCCGCTACGTGCTCGCGCTCATGGTCGGGATGCAAGCCCTCTCCTGGCTCTACCTGTTTGTGTACGGGACCACGGCGCTGTGGGCCGCGGTGCCCTTCACCATCTTCTACGGCGTCGCATTTGGCGCAATGGTGTCCGTGCGGCCCGTGCTGCTTGCCCAGCTCTTCGGCACACGGGCGCTCGGCTCGCTTGCCGGCATGCTCCAGGCGACTGCCCTCGCCTCTGGAACCGTTGGCCCGGTGTTCATGGGTTGGATTTTCGACATCAATCAGTCGTATGATGTGGCCGTCTTTACCTTCATCGTCACCACGGCCGCCGGACTCCCGATGGCGTGGGCCGTCCGCCCCACCGGCTCGCCGGCCGCGCGGCTCCGGCGCGCCCGGCGCCTCGGCGCCAGAATGCGAGGTTCACCATGAGCGGCGTGGTCATCCAGGTCAATCGAAAGCCGGAAACGCCCGGCCAGCACGGCCTCCCCAAGATCCCCGCCGACGCCGTCCGTGTTACTGCGAACGGGCTCGACGGCGACTACAACCGTTTCCGTACGTTCGCCAAGGGCGGCGACCCCGCCCGCGCCGTCATGATCATGCCCATCGAGATGCTGCACCAGCTCAACGCCGAGGGCTGGCCCGTCCACCCCGGCGACATGGGCGAGAACATCACGTCCCAAGGCATCCCCTACAACGACTTCACCATCGGCGCACGCTACCGGATTGGCGAGGCCGTCATCGAGATCGCCGAGCCGTGCCTCGCCTGTATGAACCTCGCCGCGCTGCCCTTCATCGGCCAGGAGCGCGGCCCCGCCTTCATCAAGACGCTCACCCGCATGGAGGGCAACGCCCTCTTCAACCGCCGCGGCTGGTACGCCGCCGTCGTCCGTGAGGGCATCGTCTCCCCAGGCGACGCCATCACGCCACTCCCCGCGCCCGCGCGCGCTTGACGCCCTCCACACTCGGTGCAATCATGCCTGAAACCGGCCAATAGGGCAGTTCCGCAGCCATTCGAAGGAGGTCAGTCATGGGTGGCTTCACTATCAGCAGGGTCGGACATGTGGGCGTGCAGGTCACGGACATGGACCGCTCCCTTGACTTCTACTGCAACAAGCTCGGCCTCACCCTCACCGGCCGGTGGCCCCGCGGCGAGATGGGCGACATGGCCTTCATCCGCTTCGGCGAGATGCACCATGACATCGTCCTCTTCACCCACCCGGACCACCCGCAGTCCGACAACCGCCGCATCGGCTACAACGCCCTCCAGCACATCGCCATGGAGATCGACTCCCGCGACGAGTGGCTCAAGGCCCTCTACGACCTCAAGAGGAAGGGCGTCGAGATCGTCAGCGGCCCCCTCGTCCACGGCGCCGAGGGCGACCCCCGCAACATCGGCGGCAGCGGCACCCGCTCCTTCTACTTCGAGGACCCCGACGGCAACTCCCTCGAACTCTACTGCGACATGATGCGTGTCCCCAACGGCGAGCCCTTCCCCCGCCCCGAGTACGCCGACGTCTGGACCCTGTAACCCACTCCCGCACACAACAGAGACCCTCGGCGAAACAACGCCGGGGGTCTCTCACTTTCAGTCACCGCAGCGAACCCGCCCTCCGTCCGCCCTGACCTCCAACTCGTCGTTTCTGCGAAGCCTGCCCCCTACCCCGATACGGGGGCAGGGGAACCCAGGCGGTGAGGTACGGGAGGGGTCCCCGCAGCGCACCCTCGCCACCCCACACCCTCATACCGGCGAATGCCGGTATCCAGAGGAGCTGCGGTGGGGGCGCGTAGGGGCGACCCTCCTGGTCGCCCGCCCTACAGCAGCGCCCGCGCGTGGCTCTCGAGCTGCGCCAGCGCCTCATCCCGCCCCGCAGTGTCTATCTGGATGACGACCCTGTCGACCCCGGCCTCTTCCAGCGCCCGAACGTGCTCGGGGTCCGGCGGCACCTGGTAGCACGTAACCTCCAGCGAGCGAGGGTCCCGCCCCGCCTCTTCCGCCAGCCGGTCCAGCTCCTTGCGCCCCTCGGCGACCCGCTCGGGCCGCGCCCGAAGCGGCAGCCACCCGTCGCCGTACTCGATCACCCGCTTGAACACGTTCCGCGCGCCGCCGCCGAGGATGATCGGCGGGTGCGGCCGCTGCACAGGTCTCGGGAACGAGACCACCTGGGGAAAGTCATAGAACTCCCCGTGGTACTCGCTGTACACCGTCGTCCACAGCTCCTTCATGGCCAGCACGGACTCCCGGCACTGCGCCCATCGCCGCGGAAAGTTGCCGCCCATGATCTCCGTCTCCTCCGTGATCCACCCCGCGCCGATGCCCATGATGAACCGCCCGCCGGAGATAAGGTCCAGCGTCGCCGCCTCCTTCGCGAGCAGCAGCGGGTTCCGCTCCGGCAGCAGCGTGACCCCCGTCGCCACCTTGAGCGTCGTCGTTGCCGCGGCGGCCGCCGCCAGCGTCACGTACGGGTCCACCACGTCGAAGTACTTCTTCGGCAGCTCCTCGTCCGTGCTGTCCGCAGGCACCTTCTGCGTCCGCTCCACCGGGATGATCGGGTGCTCCGGCGCCCACAGCGAGTCAAACCCAAGCTCCTCCGCCCGCGTAGCCAGCGTCACCACGTCGATGGAGTAGTCTGTCAGGAAGGACGACACGCCAATCTTCATACCCGAAGCCCAGCCTTTCCCGGTGAGGTTTACACGAGACTGCGCCACTATAGCAGTTGACGCTCGGCGGCGCAGGCAACCCTGCATATGTAAACAACAACAGGCCCCGCCCCCTGCGAGAGGGGACGGGGCCTGCGTTAGCGCCGTTCAGGGTCTACTTCTTGACGGCCTCGATGTTCTCCAGGTGAGTCCAGGTGCCGGTGATGGACCCCGGCCAGACCCAACCCGCAATGACTTCCTTGTTGATGACCGCCTCAGCGGGCAGCCAGAAGAGCGGGATGGAGATGAACTGGTCGAAGAAGATGTCGCCCATCTGACGCGCCAGGGCGTCAGCCTTCACGGGGTCAAGCGTCTGGATGAACTCGCCCATGATCCTGCTGCTCTCAAGGATCTCCACACCGCCGCCCCGTGGCGGGAAGGAGGTGTTGTAGACCTTCGGGCCGATGGTGATGTTGGAGCTCGTGCCGCCCATCGCGATTTCCCGCGTGTACTCGAAGTTGCGTCCGCGGGCGCGCCTTGTGGCCGTGTCCTCCGTGTACTGGTTGACCTTCACGCCGATGTCGGACCAGTAGCCGGCCATAATCTCGATGATGTCGTCAGCGCCCGCGTAGCGGGACAGCGGCGCCACGTTGATGTCGATCTCCAGCGGGTTGCTGGCGTCGTAGCCGGCCTCCGCCAGGAGTGCCTGAGCGGCATCCGGGTCGAAGCCGTACTTGGCCGGGAATTCCTGGACCCACCGCTCATTCCAACCGGGGCGGCCGGGGTTCAGGTGGTTAACCTGCATCAGCACACCCTTGTCGCCAAAGTACGCGCTGTTGATCTCATCGCGGTTGATGGCCCGGTTCAGCGCCTGCCGGACGCGAACGTCCAGGAAGGGGCTGCCGGTGTCCTGGTAGCCGGTGCCCTGCGCGGAGGCTTCATCCTCATACTGGCCGCGGAACTGGGCGAAGGCCCGGAGCGCGGTCACGTTGCCCCGGACGACGCCATAGCCGTCGGCCACTGCCTGCTGCAGGTTGTCCTCAGGGAGGTTGGTAAGGTGGACCTCACCGGTGAAGAGCGCGGCCAACCGAGTGGACGCCTCATTGATGAACTTGATCTCCAACTCCGGGAAGTCGGGGCTGAAGCGCCAGTGGTCAGGCGTCCGCTCGAAGACGATGTTCAGGGCCTGCTCGCGCTCCAGGTACTGGTAGGAGCCGGTGCCCGCAATCGGGTCGTCCTCGCCGATGACCACCGGGTCGCCCTCGGCCTCGTGGTGAGCCTTGGAGATGATCTCAAAGCCGCCCTGCAGCCGAGAGAACTGGGCGAAGAAGTTGCTGTCGTTGCGGGACAGCTTGATGATGACCTCGTAGTCACTGACCACGACGGCCTCGGGGGTAACTGTCTGGAAGTAGACCAGCTCGCCGTGGAGGCCGCCCTCGCGCTGGTGGTTCATCAGCGTGTGGACCACGTCCGCGGAGGTGAACTCACCCCAGTCGTCGTGGAACTGCACGCCCTCACGCAGCTTGAAGCGGACCTGCGGCCCTTCCTCGACCGCCCACTCCGTCGCCAGGCCGGGGATCATCTCGTCCGAGACCGGGTGGGAGTCCAGAAGGTACTCATACATCGGCTTGAGCTGCCACACCGTCGTCTGGCCAATGTGGCGGGTCTCGTTGCCCTCAGTCGATGGTGCCTCAAAGGCAGTGACCACGCGGTCCTCCACCGGCTCCATCATGGCGGGTTCTTCCGTCGTCATGGCGGGCGCGGCAGTTGGCTCCGCCGCTGCGGTCGTCGAGGTGTCGGTCGTGGTCGTTGTGGACGTCGACGTGTCGGTCTGCGGCGCGGCGGCTCCAGAGCCGCTGTCACCGTCGTCGCCATCCCCACCGCACGCCGCCACCATCATCATGGCTGCAATGAGCAACGCCACGACCAGCAGCAACCTCTTCGAGATATAACTGTCAACCATTAATTCTATTCTCCTTCTCCCCCCAAACAATTACTAGCGACCATTCTTTATGTCTGACCGTCAACTGTCAACAAGCTAACGTGTGATTACGGCCAGATCATAGCCGAAACCATGCAAAAGTGTTTAGAGGCGGGGCTGGCTTTTGGTCGCATTTTGTCTATAGACGCCGAAATGCGCCAATCGGTTCCCGCTACCAGAGCTGCTCGGAGGCCAGCCGCGCGCCCTCCGCGAGCGACGCCAGCTTCGCCCACACGATGCCCGGCTGCACGTTCGGCGCCGTGCTCGCAAACGTGCCGAAGCCGCAGTCCGAGCCTGCGATCACCCGCTCCTTGCCCACCACCTCGGCATACGCGACGATCCGCTGCGCCACCAGCTCCGGGTGCTCGATGAAGTTGGTCGTCGAGTCGATGACCCCGGGGATGACGGCCATGTCGTCCGGCAGCGGCACGTCCTTGAAGACCGCCCACTCGTGCGCGTGGCGCGGGTTGGCGCCCTCCATCGAAATAGCCCCGACGTTGGCCTTCAGCACCACCGGCAGGATGTCCCGAAGCGGCACGTCGCGGTGGTGCGGGCCCTCGTAGTTGCCCCAGCACAGGTGCAGCCGCACCCGGTCCGCCGGGATGCCGCTGATGGCGTGGTTCAGCGCCTCGACGTTGCCCTCGGCGATCTTGAGGAAGTCGGCGATGTCCAGGTCCGGGAAGCGCATGTGGCGGCTCATCGCCAGGTCCGGACAGTCCAGTTGCAACACGAACCCGGCCTCGACGATGGCCTCAAACTCCTGCTTCATCACGTCCGACAGCGTCGCCAGGTACTCCTCCCGCGTCGCGTAGTACTGGTTGCCGAGGAAGTGCGCGATGACGCCCGGCGACGCCGCCGTCAGGAACCCCTCCTCCGCCGGATTGGCCTCCAGCGCCGAGTTGAAGGTCGCGACGTCCCCCTGCACCGCGTCGGGGTCCTTCCACGCGACCGGGCCGTTGCACGCGGGCCGCTTCACCCTCGCCGCCAGCGGGACCGAGGCGTCGGGAAAGTCCGCCCAGTCCGCCCGGACGTTGACGGTCGCCTCCCCCTCGAAGCCCGTGAGCCGGTCCTTCACGTACGTTGAGTAGCCGATTTTGCCCTGCTCGCCGTCGCTGACCACGTCGACGCCCGCCTCGACTTGCTTCCGCACCGTCTCCGCCACGGCCTCCCTGACGGCCGCCGCCAGCGCTTCCGGGTCCGTCTCCTCGCCGTCGTCCTTCTTCAGCAGCATCTCCGCTAACTCCAGAGGCCGGGGCAGGCTGCCCGTATGCGTCGTCAGGATCCGGTCGACGCTGCGCTTCATGGCTCCCCCTAGAGCTGCTCGCCGTGCGGCAGCGGCTTCGATATCAGCTCCTCGATGCGCTCGATCATTTCGCTCTGGTCGTACGCACGCAGCATGTTCACGCGGTTGCGCGTGGGGTCGCCCGCGTGCCAGTACTCGTAGATGTCCTGCCGCATGCCGAAGGAGCTGGCGGCCAGCTCATGCGCGATGCGGTAGAGCCGCGACTTGTACTCCACGTCGACGTCCTTGCCCCTCATGTAAAGGTCCAGGTACTTGCGGATCTCCGGGTTGGCCAGGTCCGCCTCGCTCGGCTGCATGATCATGCCCGAGCCACTGACCTCCCGCATGAGCTGCACCATCCGTTGCGACGTGAACGCAAACCAGTTCTGCAACGCCGCCGCGCTGCCCGTGGGCTGCGCGCCGTCCTTGATGTACGTGGTCTCCTCCACCCCCGCCATGGCGTAGCGCCACAGCTCGCAGTACGAGACCATTTCGCCCAGCTTGGCGCCCACCTCGCGGAAGTCGTACACGCCGATGGCCTTCGCGATCATCGTCGTGACGGCCGTCATCAGCTTCATGCGGAAGTGCACTCGGGTCATGTTGGACCAACCGAGCAGGTTCAGCCCTCCCCCAAGTCCGGGCCCAAGGCCCGCGGGCGGCGGCTCGTAGAGCATGAACACCCGGTCCCACGGCACCAGCACGTTGTCGAAGAAGAGCATCGCGTCCTGCTCGTCGAGGGCGAGGAAGGGGTGGCCGTAGGTGCCTTGCCACATCCCGACGGGCTCCCGCACCAGCGTCTTCAACCCCGGCGTGCCGCTTGGGATCGAGAACGCCATGTAGAACTTCGGGTCCGCCCGCCGCGCAAACGTGGCCGACAGCGACACGTAGGTCTCATTCGTCATGTGCGCCGCGGTCGATAGCTGCTTCCCGCCCGTGACGATGATGCCCTCCTTGGTCTCCTCCACCACGTGCAGCGCCAGGTCCTCCTCCTTGACCGTCCGCCGCTCGTTCTGCGGCTGCAGGCTCCGGTCCACCTGCGGGTCGCCGAGGGCATGGGTCAGGAAGAGGTCGTTCTCGCGGCAGAGTTGGGTGTAGTTGATGATGTTCTCTCGGAAGTCGCAGTTGGGGTGCTTGATCTGCCCCAGCGCTTCCCGGCGGTTGTACAGCATCAGGATGTAGGGCGCCAGAATGTCCGGGCCCCTGCCGAGCTGCCCCCAGAGTTGCTCGTTCCACACCTCGCTGTTGCGCCGCTTCGCACGCGTCTGCTCCAGCGACTCCGGGATCATCCACGAGAGGCTCACGCGGTTGCCCGTGTCTGGCGACTCGTAGGTCATCAGGTCCCGGTACTCGTCCGTGTGCTGCAGGTCGTAGATCCGGGCCAACTCATTGATCATGGCAGCGAAGGCCGGCTCGGTCGTCACGTCGGCAACCTGCCTCCCGTCGAGGAATACCTCGCGCCCGTCCTGCAGGCTCTTGATGTACCGTTCCCCCGTCATTGCGCCTTCTGGTCGTTGCGTGTCCAAAACCATGGTTTTCTCCTTTGTCTGGTGCCCGAAAATTGTGCGGCAAGCATACGACAACGCGCAGGTGTTGTCACGGGAGGGGGTGTCTGATTTCGCCCTTCTGCAGGCCCACTGTTTCACCGGAGCGGGCCGGTGGGTACAATGGGTATGAGACAGGGCTTGGCGGCCGTCGACGACGCGAACAGGGAGCGTGGCAATGAAGGCATTGACCGCTGTGAGTGTGCTTTCCTCTGCGCGGCTTGCCGCTGCCGTCATGGGGCTTGCAGGCATAGCGGCCGGGATACTGTACGCCTTTGGAGGCGCCCTTTACGACACACTTGTGACCCTGGACTGGGTCACCTCTGCCGAGTCCGGCACATGGTCCACGCCCGGGCTTGGGTGGGGCACCGTGCTTGCCTTTGGCGCGCTCATCGGCATGCCCCTTATCTTCGGCGCCGCGGGGCTCGCCGCCGGCGCCGTCGGCGCGCTCCTGTACAACGTGGCCGCGCGGCGGATCGGCGGCATTGTGCTCCACTTCGACCAGCCCCGGTAGTTCCCGGCCCGCGCCGAGGTTGTGAGGGGCGAATGAGGAACTTGCGGGTGGTCTGTTACAATGGCAAAAGACTCAATCAATGAGGACAGGAATGGGCGTTTTTGTCTGGCCACTTCGCTTGGATAGCCTCGACGGTGAGCGGTCGCTGGAAGTCGAGGCGATGGTGGACACCGGGGCATCCTACACGATTGTGCCCGGGCGCTTGCTGGAGGGTTTGGGAGTGACGCCCATCGACAAGGTTCGGCTCACGCTTGCGGACGGCTCCCAGGTTGAATTCGAGCTCGGCGAGGCAATTGCAACCGTAAACGAACGGAGCATCTCCACCCTCGTAGCCTTTGGCGACGACAATGCCCGCTGCCTGCTGGGCGCCTACATCCTTGAGGGGCTGCGCCTGGCGGTCAACCCGGTTGATGGCAAGCTGGCGCCCGTCACCACCGCTTGGGCGTAGCAACCCTACGCGTTCACCTTCGGCAGCACCTCGTTCACCAGCATCTCCATAGACGCCCGCCACTGCTCCTCCGGCTGCCACTCGTGGCCCATCACCAGCAGCACCCCGAAGCCGCCCACGTACTTGTTCAGCTCGCTCAGCTTCTCCGCCACTTCGTCCGGCCCCCCGACGATCCACACGTTGTCCGCCATGTACTCCGCGTCGATCTCGCTGTCCGGCATATCGGGGTCCGCCTTCAGCCCGTTCAGCCCGCGCAGTTTCGGCAGCAGCCGCCGGAAGTAGTCCGTGAAGTCGCGGCCCAGCACCCCGTCGATGGCCTCCCGCCGCGCCTTCTTGCTGTTCTCGCCCACGTACACCTCGCGCGCGATCCGCCACGTCGAGCGGTCGGCCGTCCGGCCGGTCTCCGCCGCGCCGGTCTCGACGCCGTCCCAGTGCGTCTTGAGGATGCGCTGGTGCGCCAGGTTGATGCTCATCGGGATGTAGCCTCGCGCCCCCGCCAGTGTCAGCGTGTCGCTCTTCTCCGAGACCCCCGCCATGCCGATGGGCGGGTGCGGCTGCTGGTACGGCTTCACGTGGAATCGCAGCGCGATGTCCTCCTGCGGCTCCGGCACGGTGAACCGCCAGTACTTCGACTCGTACAGCCCCGGCTTCGGGTCGTCCCAGAGCTGCAGCACCAGGTCCACAGCCTCGCGCGTCATCCCCCGGTGCTCGCCCGTCGCCGGCACGAAGCCGAACACGTCGAAGTCGCCCGGGAACCCGCCGGACCCGACGCCCCAGTGGAAGCGCCCCTTCGCCATGTGGTCGAGCTGCGCCACCCGGTGCGCGATCACAAACGGGTTGTGGTTCGGCATGCACGTGACGCCCGTGCCGAGCACGATGTTCTCCGTCAGCGGCAGCGCCTGCGCGATGAACAAGTCGGGCGCCGGGATGTTCTCCCACGCCGTCGTGAAGTGCTCACCAATCCACGCCTCCCGGTACCCCAGCTTGTCGAGCGCGACAATCTGCTCCAGGTCGTCCTCCAGGGTCGCCGTCATGTTCGACCCCGGCGGGTGCATGGGCATGGTGAAGTACCCGATGTCCATCGCGCGTGACCTCCAATTTGCGAGTTCCTGCAAGCCCAGCAAGCGCCAGGGAGCCCGTCCGCCCTGACCCCCCTCCTCAATCCGACGAAGGGGCCTGTAGAAGCGTCGCCCGAACGGACTCCCCGTACACCCTATCCCTCATACCGGCGAATGCCGGTATCCAGAGGCGGGGTGATGGTCGTAGAGGCGGCCACACGGGTCGCCCACCCCCTTGCCCTACGAGGTAAAGAAGTCCAGCACGAGCTTGTTGAACTCGTCCGCCTTCTCCGTCGGCACCGCGTGCCCGCACTCCAGCACCACCAGCTGCGCGCCGGGGATGTTGGCCGCCGTCGTCTCGCCCATCTCCAGCGCGTTCACCTGGTCGTCCCTGCCCCAGATGACCAGCGTCGGCGCCTTGATGTGCTTCATGCGCCGCACGGTGTTGTACCGGGGGCGCGTCATCGGGTCGGTCATGTGCTTCATCACCTTGGCAAACGCCTCGCCGTGCTCCGGCAGCTCGATCTTCTTGATGAACGTCGCCGCCATCTCCTCCGGGTCCACTGTCCCCTCCGGGTAGCGCCGCGTCATCTGCTCGCGGATCGCCTCTGGCGCGGGCACCTTGAACTCGACCATGTTCTGCAGCGGCCGCGTCGCCGTCCCGCCGCCCGCCACGTTGACGAGCTTGTTCACCCGGTCCGGGCTCTCGTACGCCATCAGCGTGACGATCCACCCGCCCATCGAGTGCCCGACGAAGTTCGCCTTGTCGATCTCCAGCACGTCCATGAACTCCCGCACGTGGTCGACCAAGTACGCGAACGACATCTCCTGGTTGAACACGTCGCCCAGCCCCCAGTTCAGGCAGTCGATGGCGTAGACGTGCAGCTTCTCAGAGAGCGGCCCCATCGCCAGCGCCCAGTTCTCGCAGCCGCTCACCCAGCCCGCGCCGTGGAGCAGGATGGTGGGGTAGCCCTCACCCGCCTCCCAGTAGCGCGTCTTGCCGTGGCTCATTTCCAGATACTTTTCCGTCCATACCTTGGACACGGTGGTCATAGCATCCTCCAATGATGGTTTCCCATGGTCTTGCGCCATGATACCCGGACTTGGCGCGACTGCAAACCTACGCCCCGCCTGACACAGCTCGCCATACCGGCGAATGCCGGTATCCAGCGGTGGAAGTGTGGCCGGGCCGTAGCGGGCGGCTACAAGGGCCGCCCGCCCCTCCGTTCGTCCTGAGGGAAATCGAAGCCTGCCCTGAGGCTCTCGAAATGGGGCGAACACGGCGCCCCCTACGCCCCAAACCACCCCTTCCCCGTGATCAACCCCCGCAGGTATTCGATCTGCCCCGTGTGCTTCATCGTGTCCGAGCACACCCCGAGTATCGACCGCCACTTCGGCCGAAGATCGCCGCGCCCCGGGATGTAGTGCACCATCTCCTCCAGCTGCTCCTGCGACAGCGAGTTCACCCGCTCGATGAACGTCGTGTGCGCCGCCTCCGTGTACCCCCACAGCAGCTCCGGCGGCGGTCGGAACTCGGCCACCTGCTCCGTCGAGTCGCCGATGCCCGTCCGCTCGGCCGGGATGCCGAAGCGCTCGCACCAGCCGTCCCGGATCCACACCTGCTCCTCGCCCGTCACCAGGTGCCCCTGCCAGTCCTTCCACCGGTTCATGTGCCACGCCAGCCACGCGATGTTGTTGGTGTCACCCGTAGGCTGGTGGAACACCTGCTCGTCCGTCAGCCCGTCGACCGCGCGCTTGAGAGACCCGTTGGCGTAGTCCAACAGGATCGTCACGAAGTTCTGGATCGTCCCCGCGTTCTCGTCCGCCATGCCTTCCTCCCACCTGCAGCGGTATAGCCGCAGCCGATGTTAGCCGTTCGCCCTGAGCCTGTCGAAGGGCGCAGGAAGTAGGGCGGGATTGTCGATACTGACAGCCCGAAGGGCTACCCGGCGAGCGTATTGTCGCGTTCGGGGTCTTGGGTGTCCACAAGCTCCGCCTGCCCCTCGAACTCCCTGATGCGCAGAACCGCGGAGCGGCGCCAGACCGAGTTCACGATGATGCCCGCCCCCGCTGCCGCCAGCATCACCGGCACGGTCACCACGCTGCCCAGTCCGCCGATGAAGAACCCGCCGACCGCCGTGAACGAGATCGCAAGGCTGTGCAGGCTCACCGCCCGCCCGCGCATGTTGGACGGCGCCGCCAGTTGCAGCAGCACCCCCAACGTCAGGTCGTAGACGTTCAGGAAGCCCATCACCGCTCCGGCGAAGAGCACCGCAAACGCCAGCGAGTAGGGAAGCGCGGGCGAAAGCGCAAATCCGATGAGCGCCAGGCCCGCCAGGAACGCGTAGTAGACGATGATGCGCTGCTTGTTGTGCCGGTCGCCCACCGCCGCCATCAGCAGCGTCGCCACGAACATGCCGACGCCGACGCCCGCGTTGATGTAGCCCAGGCCAAGGCCACCCGCGTCTAGCACGTTCTTGGCCATCACCGGCACCATCACCAGGAAGGAGAATCCCAGAAACTCCATGACTATGCTCACGGTGAACAGCGTCCGCAGCGACGCGTTCGACGACGCGTACTTCAGCCCGTCGATCGTCTGCCTGATGAGCCGCCCGCCGGTCTCCTCCGTCACGCCCTTGACGCCGATGAGCAGCAGGAAAGGGAGCGAGACAATCAGGCTGCACGCGATGAGCGTATACGCGGCCCAGATGCCTACCCAGTCGATCATCGCGCCCGCCAGAATGCTGCCTGCGATCATGACCGGCGTGTTCGCGATGCGCCACAGCGACACCCCGTTCACCAGCCGCTCCGGCCCCACCAGGTCGTAGACGAAGCGGTTGGTCGCCGTGAACCGCGTCGCCCGCAGGCAGCCGACGAAGAAGGCCATGCCGATGGCCATCCACAGCTCCATGACGTCGAAGTAGACGGCGGCTGCGGCAAACACGGCCAGCGACGCGCCAAGTACGCCCTCGATCAGCAGCACGTCGCGACGCTGAAAGCGGTCGGCCAGCGCCCCGGCGAACGACGAGAACAGCAGCTGCCCCCCGCCGAGCACAAGCGCGTAGATGCCCACCCAGAACTCGGAGTCGCCGGAGAGCTCCAGCACCAACCAACCGTGAACGGCCATCCGCACGTTCATGTCCACGGCCGCAAAGGCGCTGTGCACGTAGAAAGGCTTGAAGCCCGGCTGCCGGAACGAGGCAAATGTTGACTGGTGCGAGAAGAGTCTCAGAAAAGCCCCCCGGTGACACGTCTGCCTTCCATGCTAGCAGAAAACCCGCCACCCCACGGGAACGTCATCCCTCCATACCGGCGGAAGCCGGTATCCAGGGGCGGGGAATGCCATCTCCCAGCCGCCGTTGCCCTCCCGCCCTATCTCGCGTCGTTCCTGCGAAGGCAGAGCCTGCCCCCGCGAAGGCGGGGGAACCCCGACGAACCGCCCACCCCTGCGCCAAGTCACCGCCAACCACAGTCACCCAACCCACCACTATCGCGCGCCACCCCCCGCCGGCCACTTCCCCTCCACCGCGTACGCCTCCTCAGCCCCCGGCCAAGGCGGCATCGTCGCGATGAGAAACGTCAGCGGCTCCGGCCCCGTGTTGCGAAACTGGAACCCCACCCCCGTCGCGATGTCCACGCACACCCCCGGCCCGACGGCCAGCGTCTCCTCCGACGCCCCGTCGCTCCGCCACATCTCCCCCGCGCCGCTCAGGAAGTACCAGATCTCCTCGATGGCCCGGTGCGCCACAGCCCCCGACGTCGCTCCCGGCGGCAGCGTAAAATGGTTCAGCTCCCCCCGCTCCCCCCGCAGTAGGAACCGCACCTCGGACCCGTCCGGCGCCGTCGTGTCGACACCCTCCCCCACCCGCTTGTGCCGCAACTCCGCCATGACCCGCCTCCCTGACAAAACTGAAACGCCCTAATCCCTGTAGAGGCGAACCTCGTGGTCGCCCTCGTCTCTGCGTGGACACCAATTCCCAAAACCCTGACACAAGCCCTTTGCGCGTAACTCTAAGACCCCTCTACCCTCATCCTTGAACACCAAACAAGGAGCGTGAACATGGTAGACCCATTCAAGAAACTCGAAAGCGACCTCACCAGCATGGTTCTAACCGCCGCCCAGAGCGCCGAGATCCGGAAGCAGCAGCCCGGTGCCGGTGAGAACAATGAAGGAATCGAGGAGGCCCAGCCAACCCGTAGGCGGCGAAGGGGGAAGCGCCGTCGCGGCGCCCCGTTGGGCAACCAGAACGCCCGCACGCACGGACTCTATGCCAAGGCATTGACCCGGGAACAACTTGAGCTCCTCCCGCTGGCCAGGAAGGCCTATTGCCTCTATGAAGAGGTTGCGGTCTGGCGCCTCAAGGTTCTGGACATCTTGGCTGATCGCAAAGCCGATCCGGAATTCCAGCTGCGTGCCATGCGGGTCCTCGTCCAGCTGGCGCGCACCGACGACCGGATGCGTTTCGGCCCTTAACAGATACGAATTGTTTCCCAGATCACGATGATATTGTCGTAGCTGAAATCGCCCTTAACAGCTACCAATTGATAATCGAAAACAATGTCGCCGCCGGACGGCCGCCCTACAGGTTCAGAATATTGCCCTTCGCGTCGACGTCCAGCGCCCGAGGCGACCCCGGCAGCCCCGGCATCGTGACGATGCTCCCGGCGATCGGGTAGATGAACCCCGCGCCTACGGACGCGCGTACGTCGTTGACCTCGAAGGTGTACCCCGACGGCCGCCCGCGCAGCGACGCCTGGTGCGAGATCGACGCGTTGGTCTTCGCCATGCACACCGGCAGCCCGCCCCAGCCGTTGGCCTCGAAGCCGCGCAACGTCCGCTGCGACGCCGCGCTCCAGCTCACGTCGGCCGCGTTGTAGACGGTCTTGGCCAGCGCCAGCACCTTGTCCTGGATGGAGGCGTCTTCCGGGTAGAAGTAGGAGATCTCCGGCTGCGGCCCCTCGGTCGCCTGGATGATCGCCTCCGCAAGCTCGATGCCGCCCGCGCCGCCCTCGGCGAACACCCGGCTCTCAACGGCCGCAAACGCCCCGGCGTCCTCGCAGCCGCGCTTGACGATGTCCATCTCGGCCTGCGTGTCCGTCGGGAAGTGGTTGACCGCCACCACCACCGGCAGGCCCGTCGCCTTCACCACGCCGATGAGGTGGGTCAGGTTCTCCATGCCCCGGCGCACCGCGTCCTCGTCCGGCGTCGCCAGCTCGCGTACCGCCACGCCGCCGTGGTACTTCACGGCCCGCACCGTCGCGACGAGCACCGCCGCGCTCGGCTCCAGCCCGTTGAAGCGCGCCTTGATGTGCATGAACTTCTCGAAGCCCAGGTCGGCCCCGAAGCCCGCCTCGGACAGCACGAAGTCCGCGTACCCCAGCGCCAGCCGGTCGCCGACCACCGAGCTGCACCCGTGCGCGATGTTGCCGAAGGGCCCCGCGTGTACGATGACCGGCTGCCCCTCGGTGGTCTGAACGAGATTGGGGAGGATGGCATGGCGCAGCAACGACATCATGGAGCCAACGGCGTTCACGTCCCCTGCCGTCACCGGCGCGTTCTCGTCCGTGTACCCGACCACGATGCGGCCGAGCCGCTCGCGAAGGTTATCCAGGTCGCGGGCCAGCGCGAGTATCGCCATGATCTCCGACGCCGTCACGATGTCGACGCCCGTCTCGCGCAGGGGAGCGTTGGCCGATCCTCCCAGCCCCGTCACGATGCTCCGCAGCGCCCGGTCCTCCACGTCGGTGACCCGCCGCCAGGAGATCCGCTCCGCGCGAAAGCCCGCCACCTGCCCCCGCTGCGCAGCGTTGTCCGTCAGCGCCGCCAGCAGGTTGTGCGCCGAGCCCACCGCGTGGGCGTCGCCGGTGAAGTGGATATTCACCTCGTCCTGCGGCTCCACCAGCGAGAGCCCGCCGCCGGTCCCGCCGCCCTTGATGCCGAAGATAGGCCCCAGCGACGGCTCCCGCAGCGTCGCCACCACGTTCTTGCCCAGCCGGCCCATCGCCTGCGTCAGCCCGACGGTCGTCGTGGTCTTCCCCTCGCCAGCGGGCGTCGGCGTGATGCCCGTCACCACCACCAGCTTGCCTCGACTGCCGCCCTCGCGGATGGCGTCCAGCGGGATCTTTGCCTTGTAATGCCCCTGCGGGATGATGGCGGCCGGATCAAGCCCCAGCCCCTCGGCGACTTCTGCTATCGGCTTCATGCAACTCCTCCATCTCCGTGGCAGACGCTGCCACGCGCGAGCTTTGTGCCCTATGCAAGGCCCATGCCCGGGTTTACTGCCACATCCCTCTTGACGAGGGTGCAAGCAGGCCCCATGATATGGCCTCAGTCATTATTCGTAAATCCGGTAGTAACATTTTTCTATCATTCCAATTAGAAGATGTTACAATGCCCTCGTAAAGGCGTCACAGGCGCGGCCCGCGTCACCGAGTCATGCTAAACGAGGGGGAGTGCATGAGCAATCTCAAGGAAACCCTGGCTGGCGGCCGTTTCGCCGTCACTGCGGAGTTGAGCCCTCCCAAGGGCACCAACCTGGACTCCCTGTATGAGAAGGCGGACCTGCTCAAGGGCAGGGTCACCGCCTTCAACCTCACCGACTCCTACACCGCCAAGATGGCTATGGTTCCCCTTGCCGCAGCCAGGCTCCTCCTCGACCGCGGCGTCGAGAGCATCCTCCAGCTCACCTGCCGCGACCGTAACCGCATCGCCCTGCAGGGCGACCTCCTCGGCGCAGCCGCCCTCGGCATTGGCAACGTCGTCTGCATGGGCGGCGACCCGCCCACCATCGGCGACCACCCGGAGGCCAAGCCCGTCTTTGACTTCGACGCCGTCGGGCTCCTCGGTGCCGTAAAGGCGCTCACGGATGGCCACGACATCAACGGCAACGCCCTCCGCGGCACACCGGAGTTCTTCGCCGGCGCAGTCGCCAACCCCGGCGCCGACGACCTCGACTTCGAGCTCGGCCGCGTGCAGATGAAGATTGACGCCGGCGCCCGGTTCTTCCAGACCCAGGCCGTCTACGACCCGGCCGACTACGAGCGCTACGCTGCAGCTACGGCCGGTATGGGCGTGCCCATGCTGCCCAGCATCATCATGCTCAAGTCGGCAGACATGGCCCGCTTCCTGAACGAGAAGGTGCCCGGCATCACCGTCCCGGAAGCCATCATCAATGACATGGAGAACGCCGCCACCGCCGAGGAGCGGTCCGCCGTCAGCATCCGGATCGCGGCCCGCACCATACGGGAATTGCGCGGCATGGCCCAGGGCGTCCACCTCATCGCGGCCGGCTGGGAATCAAGGTTGCCCCGGGTCTTGGAGGAAGCGGGCCTCTAACAGGGCCGCAGTGGGAGGACGACAGCTGCCATGGAAAACCAGGCCCCATCGCTCCGCTTCTTCGACAACCGTGAAAAGTACCTGCAGTTCGTCTCCACCTGCAATGAGAAGCAACTCATCGCCCGCCGCGTCGCCATGGACATCCGCCACTTGGAGCCGGTCCAGCCCGCTCTCCGGGTCTTCGACGCCGGCATGGGCGACGCCACCGTCATCACGCGGCTCATGCGTCACCTCCACCAGCGCTTCCCCACTGTGCCCTTACTCATCGTCGGCAAGGAGATCAGCCATGAGGACGTGCGCCTCAGCCTAGAGCGCATGGGCGACCGCCTGAGCGAGCACCCCCAGACGGTGATCGTCGTCACCAACATGCTCTACACCGAAGCCCCCTACCTCTGGCCCTCGACGGAGGAGAAGCAGGCGAAGCTGAATTGGCGGGAAGTCGCCTTCGAAGGCAACACCGCGTACGACTTCGACGAGCAGATACGCGACCTCCTCCCGCTCGTAAGGGAATGGTGGCAGACCAAGCCCAGCGAGCGGACAGGCAACCCGGTCTATGCCGCCCCTTCCGTCCTCGTAATCTACCGCAAGGACCAGGAGTGGCCGCTATCGCCCGTTATCCCCCGTCGCGGCGACGGCGCCCTCGCCTATGACCTCATGCTCGCAGCGCAGCCCTTTCGCGCAACGCAGCCGGCGTCGGCCAAGGTGAGGACGGTCCTGGCTCCGCTGGCCAAGGCCCTGGCGCCCGGGGGCAACATGGTCATCGTGCAGTCAACGGGCAAGGACCCCGGCATGGAGATTATTCGCACCCTCTGGCCCGACGAGGACCCTTTCCAAACTCCGCGTTTCGACCTGCTCCGTGAGTTGCGCGCCCAGCTCGGCGAGTCCAACCCTGACCTCCGCTTTCTCAGCTACCCGGACTCCCGTGCTGAGTTCCGCTACGAGCTCCAGCTCCAGCCGGAGGAGGTCGCGAGCAACATCGGCACCTCAGCCCTGCTGGCCGCTTGGAACGCCGCCACCTACGTCGCGCAGACAGACGACGACCGCCTCCGGGACGCCATGACCCGCGGCGACTACTTGGACGTGACCCAATCGGTGCTGCACAAGTACAACGGCCTCTGGTTCACCGACGAGTCTTTCCTGATTGCAAGGACCCCTGCGGAGGCGGCGTGATGACAAGCAGTGCCGGAACAGCGCAGTCCCTCATGGAGCGTCTCGCGACGGGGCGGGGCATGGTGTCTGATGGCGCAACGTGGACATACCTGCAGCAGCACGGCCTGGAGTCGTGGCAATGCGCGGAGGAGTTCAACGTCACCAGCGGCGACGTCGTGCGGGGCATGGCCTCGGCCTACTTTGACGCCGGCGCGGAGATGGTGTTGACCAACACCTTCGGAGGCAACCGCTACAGCCTCGCCAAGTACGACCTCGGCGACAGGGTTCCAGAGCTCAACCGGGAGGCGGCTCGGCTCGCCAAGGCGCAGGCGGGGCCGGGCCGATACGTCGTCGGCTCAGTGGGCCCTCTCGGCGAGTTTCCCCTGCCCCTCGGCCGCGTGCACCAGGATGATATGCGCGCCGCCTACGTTGAGCAGGTGAAGGCGCTTGCGGAGGCCGGCGTCGACGCCCTCCTGTTCGAGACGCTGCGGGTGATGCAGGAGGCAGTCATCGCCATTGAGGCCGCCAGGGAGCACACGGACTTGCCTATCATGGCCAGCATGGTCTTTGACCGGAGCGCGGACGGCTTTGTCACCATCATGGGCGTCACCCCCGCGCGGGCCATGGAGGAGTTGCAGAAGGCCGGCGCGGACGTGGTGGGGGCCAATTGCGGCAACGGCGTTGAAGACATGGTGGCCGTCGCGAGGGAGATCCGCAGCGCAGCCAGCGCTTATACCATCATCCACTCCAACGCAGGCATCCCGTCCATCAAGGACGCGGACATCGTCTACCCGGAGTCGCCGGAGTTCATGGCCCCGCAGTTTGCCGAGCTTGCCCGGATGGGCGTGAGCATCGTCGGCGGCTGCTGCGGCACCGGCCCGGAACACATCCGGGCGCTGGCAACAGCGTTGAAGGACTAGGGAAGGCAGACGCCCCTAAAACTCGACGATGGCCCGGCCCGCGATTTCGCCGTTGCGCAGCGCCTCGCACGCCTCGTTGATCTGCTCCAGCCGGTACCGCTGCGTCACCATCAGGTCCAACGGCAGCTTCCCCTCCTGGTACCACCGGACCAGCATGGGGAAGTCCCGGTCGGGGACACTGCACCCGCCCGGCGCGCCCCGGTAAACGTTGCCGCGGAAGAGGTGGAAGGGAGAGATCTGCGGCGCCTCTCCGTGCGGCACCCCGACGAGCACCGCCGTCCCGCCCTCGCGCTCGCCGAGCCGCCGGGGCCGCGCCATCAGCAGCGCCTGCTCGATGGTCACCCCGATGCCGATGGCGTCGAAGGCGTACTCGACGCCGCCGTTCGTCAGCGCGGCCACCTCGGCCACGGCGTCAGTCTCGGAGGCAAGGACTCCATGGGTCGCGCCGAACTGCTTCGCAAAGGCCAGCTTCTCCGCCGTCAGGTCCACTGCGATGATGGGGTACGCGCCCATATTGGCGCACGCCTGAATGATGCTCAGGCCCACCCCGCCCGCGCCGATGATGGCACAGGAGGAGTTGGGCCGCACCATGGCGGCATTGACAGCAGCCCCGCAGCCCGTCATCACGGCGCAGCCAATGACTGACGTCACATCAGTTGCAACGTCCGGGTCCAGCTCTACTACCATCTGCTCGTCCACGGCCACCGTCTCGGCCCACGTGAATGTGCCAGTTCCTACTGGCGCGCCAAAGTTCAGCGGCGTACCCTTGTAGGTGACCACGGCGGGAGTAGGAGGCGGGATCATGGGAGACGCGCCCCGCGGCACCCACGTCACCATGACGTTATCGCCTTCCTTGATATGCGTGACGTCACTGCCCACCGCTGTGACGCCCGGGGTGGACTCGTGGCCCAGCACCAGCGGCACGTTGGCGTTCGGGCGGTCAAGTTCGTGCAGCTGCGAGTGGCAAACGCCCGTCGCGTACTGCTTAACAATAACGTGGGTCGGGCCCGGGTCCGGCAGGTCGATGTCGTCGATGACCATGGGCTTCCCGGCCTCAAGATAGAGGGCTGCGGGTGTCTTCATCACGGCCTCCATATTGCTGTGTTGGGCGAAATCAAAGCCGCCCCACGGCTGTGCGCCGGACAGGGCGGCTTTGCATGGTTGCGATGGAGATTACCGGCGGAAGCGCACGCGTCCGTCCGGTGTCGCGCCATCCGCGGTGTCCAGCTCGATGATGACCGCCGCGCCGCTGGTCCAGGACTCGTGGTTGCGCTCCACTTCGGGCGTCTCGTCGAAGATGCGCTTGCGCTCCGCGTCGCTCTCCTCGATGCGTGCCTTGCCGGTGAAGATCAGCGTTGAGCGCGTCGGGTTGTCGCGATAGAGCAGCGACATGTTGGGGTTGCTCTTGACGGCGTCGGCCAGGCCGGATTCCTTCCGCGCCCAGATGCTCAGTGCCTGGCCGCCGTAGGCGCGCACGCTGCCGCGCAGGGAGAGCTTCGGCTTCCCATCGGCGTCCACGTAGCTCACGGAGAGAGGAGTGTCGTTGAACAGGGCGTTGTTGACCGCCTCGCAGACAAATCCCGGAAGCTCGTTGACCTCGAAGAGCTCGGTGCCGATGACGTTCTCTTGGTCAACCCGGCTGATCTTGTCGTCGTCGTTGAAGGCGAAGGTGAGGTTCACCTGCGCCGGGCCAGCGCCCACGGGCGCCATCTTGCCGCGCACCACAACGTTGCCGTTCTCCTCAGCGGGGGAGCCCCATTCACCCTTGCGGTACACAGGGGTCAGGGGCCAGATGCCGGTGATATGCTCCAGGGCCTCATCGTAGCCGTCAAAGGTGCGATTGCCCACCTGCACTACGACGTCCTGAGCCAAGTGTGGCGCGGCCTCGTCCGCCGCCGCGCGGTCTCCAGTTGACAGCGCCTTCGTGTAGGCGCCTGCTGCTGCCAGTCGTTCCTGTGTCGCCATGTGTCACCACCTCCAAGCAGTTTCGCCGTGCAGCCAGGCAGCCGACAGAGACACCCCGGCTGAATGCGTTCCAAGTGAAGCGATGCTACCCAAAGCGGAGAAGGGGGTCAAGACCTGGTAGCGGGATAGTGGATATCCCACTCTGGGCTCCTTATAGGAGCGTCCCCCAATCTAGGGAGGCCCCCAAGGCCGAATCTCCGCCACGCGGGGTTCTTTGCCGATAGCACGGATCTGCTGGTCTCGGCCAACGCCGAGGAGCGATATCGCGCACGCGACACCCCCGCTGATCGCAACGGCCAGAGGCGCCGTAATGGCGCTTGCGAGGAAGCCTACCTGCATCGAGCCCATCGGTTGAGCCAGCGTGTACGTCATGCCCCAGATGCCCATGACGCGGCCTCGGTACTCGTTGGGGACTTCCAGGTGGAGGATGCTCTGCCCCACAACGACAAAGAGTTCGTTGCCTGCTGCCGAGAGGAACTCCATGGCCAACAGCAACGCGTACCAAGGCGAAAGCGCAAAGGCAACGACCGCGCCGCCAAAGGTCAGCGCGCTGCCCGCCAACACCGCCCCCTTGTTCCGGATGCTGCCCAGCGAGCCGCCCAGGAGCGCGCCCGTCATGCCGCCGACGCCTCCCGCCGCAAAGATGTAGCCGATGGCTGATCCCGACGCTTCGCCAAAGAGCTTGTCCGCGAAGACCGGCGCCAGGATGACGTGGGATCCCGCGAAGAACGCGTTGGCCATGCTGGTGCCGATGATGAGAAAGAATATACGGTGGCTTCGCACATACCGCAGCCCGTCCATAAGGTCCTGCAGGCCGTTTGCGCCCTCCGCCCGCTTGATATTGCGGGGCTTGGTCAGAAACACCATGAAGCAGTAGATGAAGCTGCCGGCTGCCACGATGTACATGGCAATGCCCGCGCCCTCCATCGGGACGCCGAGGTAGTCGATGAGGTAGCCGGCCAGCACGGGCGCAAAGATGCGCGCGCCGGGATGGATGGCGGAGTTGAGGCCCACAGCGCTCGACATGTGGCGGTGGTCGATGAGGCTCGGGAAAATGGCCTGCCGCGACGCCTGCTGGAAGGACTGCACGGCGCCAACGGCGAACACCAGCGCAAGCACCTGCCACACCTGGATGTTCCCAGAGTATGTGAGCGCGGCGAAAATGGTCCAGATTATGCCGACGATGGCGATGGTAATGGTCAGCAGCTTGCGTTGACTGAACTTGTCCGCCGCAATGCCGCCCGCCAGACCCAGTACGACCGCCGGCGCCGCCCTTGCGAGGCCCAACAGGCCCAACTGCAGCGCCGAGCCTGTCAGTTCGAAGATGAGCCAGGCCTGGACAGTAATAGAAATCTGCTGGCCGATGACCGACATGAAGTTGCCGGTCCAGTAGAGACGAAAGTCCCGGTGTTGAAGGGCGTGAATGACCGCCAGTCTTTGGGCGATCGCATTGACGTTCATTTGACGGTTGTCATAGCTCCGTAGAGCCTCCCCTGGTGCCGTGCATGCTACTCTTTGAGTCGGCCCACGTCCACCTGAGCGGCTCGCGAAGCAAAAGGGGCTCTGATGATGCCCCTTTGCAGTAGACGTTGCAGCGATGAGTCGAATGTGCTGCTGCCGTCACCGCCCTTCCAGGCGATCCCGAAGCTGCTCATCCTGCTCATGCAGCTCCTGGGTGAATGCCTTACCAAAGTCCTCCGGCTCATACACGGGGCGGACCTCGATTTCACTTGGGCCGGGCATTGGGTTAGGCGCCCGCTTCACCCACTCGATGGCCTCGTCCATGTCCTTGACCTGCCAAACCCAGTAGCCGGCGACGATCTCGTTGGGGTTGGCGAAGGGGCCGTTGACAACAGTGCGGCTGTCGCCGTCGAAGGCCACTCGAACGCCCTGGGAGGTCGGCTTCAGGCCGTCGCCGGCGAGCATGATGCCCGCGTTGGCCAGCTCTGTGTTGTAGGCGCCCATGGCTGCGATGAGCTCCGTGGAGGGCATGAAGCCTGCCTCACTGTCCACTGTCGCCTTGACCAACACGACGACGCGCATTTCCGGTCTCCTCCCTGCCTGCCTTGCACAAGACAGGCCGCTCGTCCAATTGCGCCTCGGAGGAGCGGCCCGCTTTCTCGCAGTGAACCTATTACCGTACGACCCTACACCAGCGTCGGGTGCCCGGGGTTCTTCACCTTGGGCACCGTCTCCTCGAACGTGATTCCCCGGTCCTGGATCAGGGAAACCGAGCGCAGCCGGTACAGGCCGCCGTCCCGCGGCACGGAGGGCTCAGAGCCCTCCATGATCTCCCGCGCGCCCCGCAGGTAGACCCTGCGCAGGTTGATGATGGCCGAGTCAGAGGTGCCCAGGTGCTCCTTGGTCCGGTCGCAGATGGCTCCCATGCTCTCCTGGATGCCCGCGTCCTGCACGGAGCCGTTCTCAATGCCCGTGAAGTTGAAGTACTTCTGCATCTCGCGGTCGATGCCGTAGTCGTTGTCCTTGTTGACCGTGGCCCGCATCGTGCGCGGATCCAGCTCCAAGTCGCTGGCCGGGTGGTTCTCCCCCGGGCGCAGCGGGCGGCTGGCGTTCCAGCTGTAGGTGAACATCCAGCAGTTGTCGTCGTCCATCGGCACCCAGCCGTGGCCGCTGTAGGTGAGCTCGTCCGCGTCGCCGATCCGGCCGGGGATGATGGTGAAGAAGGGCATCATGAAGGGGGTGATGCGCCAGTAGTACTCGCTGTCGCCGGAGTTGCGCTGCGCGCCGTAGACAAACCCGAACTCGGTGTCCTTCACGATGAAGCGCGGCGAGCTGTCTCCGATCATCGCGTTCGGCTGGCCGCCGCCGTTGTTGCGGCGCGGCGCGTCCGGGTTGTCGCGCTGGTAGGGCGTGAGGCCGGAGTGCAGGAAGGAGACGTGGCTGGAGTCAATGCCGCCCTCAATGCCCTGGACGTAGTTGTTTTCCTGCAGGCGGCGGGAGACTACGCGGTGGTCGTCCGGCACCATGGCCCAGCCGACCTCCGGCAGGTCCGGCATAAGCTCCGCCGGGCCCATGTAAACCCAGATGAAGCCGCCCCAGTCGCGGGCGGGGTATGCCTTGATCTTGACCTTGTCCTTGAAGTTGCTCTCCGCCGGCTCCGACGGCATGTCCACGCAGTTGCCGTTCACGTCGAACTTCCAGCCGTGGTAGACGCAGCGCAGGCCACACTCCTCATTTCGGCCAAAGAAAAGGCTGGCGCGGCGGTGGGGGCAGTAGTTGTCCAGGATCCCAACGTCGCCGTTGCTGTCGCGGAAGGCGACGAGCTCCTCGGACATGACCATGGCCCGCACGGGCGGACAGTCCGGCTCCGGCAGCTCACGGGAGCAGAGAGCGGGTATCCAGAAGCGCCGCAGGTACTCACCCATCGGCGTCCCCGGACCGGTTCGGCAGATCAAATCGTTGTCGTGCTGGGTCAGCATAGCGCCTCTCCTTACTCCAGTTGTTGCCCTATCCTACACCATTTATGTCCTCAGCGGACGCCTGCAGCTAGCCCTTGTTTGCCCGGATGAGGTCGAAGTGGCTCCAGAGGCCCGAGACGTTGCCCGGCCACGCCCAACTCTCGACGAACTCCGTGTTCAGCACGATCTGCGGCGGCACCCAGAAGAGGTTGATGGCGATGTGCAGCGGGAAGGCGATGTCGCCAATCTCCCGCAGCAGCTCGTCCTGCCGGTTGGTGTCCATGGTGACCTGCAGGGTGTTGATCAGCTCGTGGATCTCTATCGGCTCAAAGCCGCCGCCCCTGGGCGTGCGGGCGGCATGGTGGACGCGGAAGCTCTGCACGTCAAAGGAGGCGGTGGCCGTCAGGCCCGTCCAGTTCTTCAGATCCAGCGCGCGAGACCGCGGCCGCTGGACTGCCGAGTCCACCACCTGCAGGTCCGTCTTGATGCCAATGTCGTTCCACATGCCGGCCATGGCTTCCTTCACGTCCTGGGCCTGGGGGTAGGCGGCCACGCGGCCCGCGTCCACGATGATCTCCAGCGGGTTGTTATCGTCATAGCCGGCCATGTCCAGCAGGGCGTGGGCGGCCGCGGGGTCATAGCCGTATTCCGCATCGTAGGCGTCGCGCCACGCGGAATTGAAGGCGGGGCTGTTCTCCGGGATGGCCTGGATGATCATGTTCTGGGCCGCGTTGCGGAAGAAGGCGTCGTTCAGGACCGACTTGTCGATGGCCTTGTTCATGGCTTTGCGGACACGCGGGTCCAGGAACGGCGAATCACAGTGGACATACCCGCACGGCGTGTTTTTCGCCTCGTAGAAGCTGTAACCGATGTCGAGGTAACCGCCCTGGAATGCGCCAAAGATGCGGGCGCCGGGCAGCGTGCCTGTCTCAACTTTCATGCCTTGCACCGAGGCTTGCTCCGTGCTGTCCGCGCCGAGCTGGGTGATGTGGATCTCGGCGGTCAGCAGCGATGCCAGGCGGGTGGACTCCTCGTTCATCCAGCGGATTTCCAGCTCCGGGAAGTCGGGGTTGCGGCGCCAATGGTCGTAGTCGACCGCCTTGAAGACGATCCCGACGTTCTGGGTGCGGCTGACGAACTCGTACCCCGCAGTGCCGGCCGTTGGGCCGGTGTCGAAGTCCGGAGGCCCGGTCTTCTCATAGTCGGTCGCGCTCATGATCTCGAGGCCCCCCACCTGCTCCGAGAACCTGCGGACCTGCTCGGCGACCGGCGTGGTGAGCTTCCAGATGAACTCCAGGTCGCTCACCGGCTCGATAGTGGCCTTGCGGTAGTCGCGGGCGTGGGTGTGCTCCGAGTCGTCGGCGGATAGCTCCATCAAGGTGCGCTCGATGTCGCGCCAGGAGAGAGTGCCGTTGTCGCCGTGGAAGCGGACGCCCGCGCGCAGCTTGATGCGGAAGTCCTGCCCATTCGGCTCCACGGACCACTCCGTTGCCAGCTGCGGCACCAGCGCGCCGGTCTGGGCGTCCGTGCCGATCATGTATTCATACATTGGGACGAGCTGGATCTGGGACTGGGGCGAGAGTCCCTTGCCTACGTTGTTGGAGAGGAGGGTCGGTTGCTGCGCCCCCACAACTACGCGGTCCACCTTGGGGCCCATCATGGCGTCGCCTGAGGACGAGGTGTCCGGCATGGAGGCAGCGGCCGTGGGATCGGGCTGCGCCATGGTCATGCTGCTAGTGCCGCTGTCCGTGGGCGCGGCGGCCGAAGTGGACGAGGATGCCGTTGTGGTCGACGTCGAGTCCGCGCCGGAGCCGACATCGTCACCGCCGCACGCCGCAGCCATGGCCACGGCGAGGGCCAGGGACACAAGGACGGCAAGAACCCGGGGCGGGAATGGTGCAGAGTTGCCTTTTCTCAATTCTCCCTCTCCTTCCCGCGCTTGACGCGGTGTTCAGAGCGCCCCTGGTCAGGGCGCTCCGAACTGCCCTTTACCGGCTGCGCCGGGGCCTACTTCTTGACCGCCCTGATCTGGTCGAAGTGGCTCCACAGGCCTGCAATGTTGCCGGGCCACTTCCAGCTCTCCACAACGTCCGGGTTCAGGACGATCTGCGGCGGGATGTAGAAGAGTTTCACAGCGATGTGCGCCGGGAAGGCGATGTCGCCTATCTGCCGCAGGATGACGTTCTGGGCGTCCTCACCCATCGTCGCCTGCACTTGGTGGATGAGGTCTGATATCTCCAGGTACTCAAAGCCGCCGCCGCGCGGGGGGATGTTGCTGTTGTGCACGCGGAAGCTCTGGATGTTGATGGGCGCCCCGCTGAAAAGGGACATGTAGTTGCTGAACTCCAGCGCCTGCTGCGACCCCCTGAACGTGGCCGCGGGGGTCTGGTCAATCGTCGTCGAGATGCCGGCGTCGTTCCACATGCCCGCCATAGCCTCCATGACGTCCGGCGCCTGCGGGTATCCGCCGACCGGGATCACCTGCACAGTGATTTCCAGCGGGTTGCTGGGCCCATAGCCTGACATCTCCAGCAGGGTGTGGGCTGCGGCCGGATCGAACCCGTACTCCGCGTCATAGGCGTCACGCCACGCCGGATTGAAGGCCGGGCTGTCCTCTGGAATGCCAGACATGATCATGTTCACGCCGGCGCCGCGGAAGAACGCCTGGTTCAAGGCGTCCTTGTCGATGGCCTTGTTCATGGCCTTCCGTACGTTGGGGTCGACAAAGGGCGAGTCACAGTGGACGTAGCCGCATGGCGTCCCCTGGGCCTCATAGCGTGTGTACGTCGTGTCCAGGTAGCCGCCCTTGAAGGCGCCGAAGATGCGCTGACCCGGCAGGCCGCCCTGTTCCACGCGGAAGCCGTCCCTCTGGACGAGCTCCGTCGAGTCGGCGCCGAGCTGCGTGATGTGGATCTCACCGGCCAGCAGGCCTGCCAGCCGGGTCGACTCCTCATTCGTCCACCGGTACTCCAGGCTGGCAAACTCCGGCGTATGGCGCCAGTGCTCATCGGGAATGCGTTCGAACCGGATGTAGGACTCCTGCTCACGGCTCTCAAACTGGTAGCCGTTGGTGCCGGCGAGGGGGCGGGAGGTGACAAACTCTTCTCCCAGCGCCTCATAGTCCGCAACGCTCATGATCTCCATGCCGCCGATGTGCTCCGACATCCGCCGCTCCTGCTCGGCAAGAGGGCGGGGAAGCTTCCAAATGAACTCAAGATCGGAGATGGCCTCGATCTCCACCGTGCGGTAGTTGCGGGCGTGAGGGTGCGTGGCATCCTCCGCGCCAAACTCGTTCACCGTGAATTCAACGTCGCGGTAGGTCAACGTTCCCGCGCCGTTGTGGAAGGGGATTCCATCCCGCAGCTTGACGCGGAAGTCCTGCCCATTGGGCTCGATGGCCCACGACTCTGCGAGTTGCGGCACCAGCTCGCCGCTGATGGGGTCGGTGCCGATGAGGTACTCATACATCGGCTTGACCTGGATGTGGTCCTGCACGCCCAGGCCGCGGCCCACGTTGTTGGAAATCAGGGCGGGCGCGATGGCCCCGATGACGACCACGTCGACGACGGGCTCCATCATCGCGTCGTCTGCCGGCATGGCGTCAGTGGTCGACGCTGCCGGGGCGGCGGTCGGCGCGGCCGCTGATGAGCTGCTCGACGATGTGTCCGTGGCGGTCGTCGTCGACGACCCCGACGTGGTGGTGGTCTCCTCGTCGTCACCGCCGCACGCCGCCACGGCGACGAGCGTCAGGGCAACGATCACCATGAGCGTCATGAGCCGTACCAGCAAGCTGTGCCTCATTTCCTTGCTCTCCCTCCCAAGATATGCCGCCTTCCCGCGGCGCAGTCTTGCCCCCCGAGGGTTGAGGAGCCATAAAGGCCAATTCTACCCTAAGTCTTCACTCCCGCAAGCCTTCCCGCCTCCAGGTAGGCCTCGCCAAGGGTCTTGAACGTCTCCGACACCTGCCCCTTGAAACGGATGTTGTAGAACAGGGGCTGGTAGTCCTCATACAGCTCGTAGATCTCCGCATCCCCGTTGGGCCCGGCGATCACCTCAATCCTAGTCTCTTCCGCCATGTGCGGTCTCCGTGTTCGAGCGTTGGGTCGTTTCGGGCGTCCGCCGCGAACGGAAAGAGGCGCGCCCCTCGTTTGAGGAGCGCGCCTCTTTCCGTTCCTATCCTTCCGCCATCTCCATGGCGCGCAAGTTGGCCCACTGGTGGTCCAGGGTGGCCTCGATGCCGTTGACGCCGTTGGGCAGGATGGTGGAGATGGACTGTACCATGTACAACTCCGGGCTGTCGACGCCGGGCGGCGGGGTGCCGTCCTCCCGCAGGGCGATGGCCGCTCTCGCAAGACGGCGGCGCATGCGGATGATGCCCGCGTCCGTCACGCCGAGGTGCTCCTGGTCGCGCTTGTAGATGACGCCCATGCTCTCCGTCATGCCGTTGTCCTGGCCGCGGCCGGGGATGCCGCTGAAGCCAAGGCCGCCTTGCTTCCGCCGCTGTGCCTCACGGTCGATGAGGTAGTCGTTGCGGGCGTTGCCGGCGATCTTGAAGCGGTCATACCAGCCGGTGCCGTTCTTGGACGCGTCGCGGTGGAAGGACGTCGGCAACCCGTCGACCTCGGTCGCCCCGCCGAAGCCCGGCCGGGGCGGCTCGCTGCGGTCGCGGCAGCTGACGTGCCAGCGCATGGAGTTCTCGTCGTCCATGGGGACGACGGCGATGAAGGACTTCTCCCGGAAGCTGGCGGGGATCATGGCGTAGAAGGGGAAGAGGAAATGGGCGACGCGCCAGTAGGTGCTGTCCTCCTCCGCCGGGCGGTTGTTGCCGGACGTGCAGCCGAACTCCGTATCCTTGACGAAGTGGCGCGCCCAGCGGGTCTTGAGGGCGTACTTCTCAAAGGTCACGTCGGGCTCCTCGATCTCCTCCGGCTTGCGGGCGCCCGCGTGGAGGAAGCTGACGTGGCTCGTGTCGTAGTCGCCCTCCAGCGACTGCATCCAGTTGCACTCCGTGTAGTAGGCGTTGATGGTGTACGCGCCCTCCGGCTGCAGGTTCGCGACCAGCGAGGGCAGCGGCGGCGGGGTCTCCCGGGGGCCCATGTACACCCACACGAAGCCGCCGCGCTCCTGCGTGCGATACGTAATGGCCCTCACCTTGTCGATGAACCGGCTCTCAGGCGGCTCCGACGGCATGTCGATGCAGTTGCCGCGCACGTCGAACTTCCAGCCGTGGTACACACAGCGGAGGCCGCCCTCCTCATTTCGGCTGTAGAAGAGCGAAGCGCCGCGGTGGGGACAGGAGTTGGCAATGACGCCCACCTGACCGTTCGTGTCGCGGAAGGCGATGAGGTCCTCACCCAGCAGCTTGAGCCGGACCGGTTCACAGTCCGGGGCGGCCAGCTCCTCAGACATCAATGCGGGCATCCAGTACTCCCGCATGAGATCGCCCATCGGCGTGCCGGGGCCTACCCTGGTCAGGAGTTCGTTCTCTTCCTTGCTCAGCATCGCCGTACACCTCCTGTGCTACCCCCTGGTTCCTCGCCAATGAGTCTACGCGCCGACGGGCACCCGCTCTGTGGTCTCGTCGAAAGTGACGCTCTTGTCCAGCACCTCGGCCACAGAACGGACGCGGAAGGTTGCGCCGCTGCGGGGAACCTCGGGTTCCGCGCCCTCCATCAACTCCCGGCACGCCTTCAGGTACATGCGGCGCATCGCGATGATGGGCGCGTCGGACGTGCCGAGGTGCTCCCTGGTCCGGTCGCAGATTGGGCCCATGCTCTCCTGGATGCTGGCGTCCTGGACCGAGATGTCTTTGATTCCCGTAAAGGTCTGCGTCCTCTGCACCTCCCGGTCGATGCCGTAGTCGTTGTCCTTGTTCACGACGGAGCGCATGGTGCGGGGCTCCAGCTCCAGGAAGCTGGCGCTGTGGCCCTCGTCCTCCCGGAGCGGCCTGCTGGCGTTCCAGCTGTACGTGAACATCCAGCAGTTGTCGTCGTCCATGGGCACCCAACCGTGGCCGCTGTAGGTGCGCTCGTCCGCATTTCCGGCGCCGCCGGGGATGATGGTGAAGAAGGGCAGCATGAAGGGCGTGAGCCGCCAGTAGTACTTGTCGTCCTCCGCCTCACGGTTGGCGCCGTAGACAAAGCCGTAGCTAGTCGTCTTTACCCTGAAGTGGGGCGCGCCGTCCCGGTTGGAGAGGCTCTGGTTTGCCGGGTCGTCACGCTTGGTGGGCGTGAGGCCGAAGTGGAGGTAGGAGATGTGGCTGGAGTCTATGCCGCCCTCAACGCCCTGCACAAAGTTGCTTTCCTGCACGCGCCGGGACACCCTGCGGTGGCTCTCCGGCACGAAGGCGTAGCCGACCTCCGGCAGTTCCGGCATGAGCTCCGCCGGACCCATGTACGTCCAGATGAAGCCGCCCCAGTCGCGGGCGGGGTACGACTTGATCTTCACCTTGTCCCTGAAGTTGCTCTCCGCCGGCTCCGACGGCATGTCGACGCAGTCGCCGTTCACGTCGAACTTCCAGCCGTGGTAGACGCAGCGGATGCCGCACTCCTCGTTGCGGCCGAAGAACAGGCTCGCACGGCGGTGCGGGCAATAGTTGTCGACGAGGCCGACGTCGCCGTTGGTGTCGCGGAAAGCTACCAACTCCTCAGACATGATCTTGACGCGCACGGGCGGGCAGTCCGGCTCCGGAAGCTCGCGGGCAAGCAGTGCGGGAACCCAGAACCGGCGAAGGTACTCGCCCATAGGCGTGCCCGGCCCGGTACGGGTGATCAGCTCGTTGTCCTGCTGGCTCAGCATGAAACGACTCCTCTCGTGAAGCGATTACCCTGCCGTTGGGACGTCCTCCGGGTACATCTCCGGCAACAGCACCTCGCGCCACGGCCGCTTGGCGTCGAACACCTTCTCAATTGCGCGCGCGGCGTAGTACGTGGTGGAACGAGCGCCGCGCGGGTCTGCGCCCTCGGCCACGTCACGGGCCGCTTCCATGACCAGCTTGCGCATTGCGATGACGGCAGAGTCCGCCGGGCCAAGGTGTTCACGGGAGCGGTCGACGATCAGGCCCATGCTTTCCTGCACGGCCCGGTCCTGGGCATTGATGCCCGTGATACCGGTGAAGGTCTCGGTCTTCTGGACATCTCGGTCAATCAGCCAGGCGTTGCGGATGTTGCCCTGGGCGCGGAAGGTCACCTGGTCGACATAGGGCCAACCGTTGGCGGAGCCTTCCATCGTCCGTTCTCGCTCCGACATCTCCCCTTCGCCAAAGCTGTAGTGGAAGTTCCAGACCATCACGTTGTGGTCGTCGATGGGGACCCAGTGGTGACCCGCGACCATCTCGCGGTCCGGCGCGCCGGCGCGGCCAATCTGCTGCGGCCGCAACTGCGTGAAGGGCATGATGAAGTGGTACCCACGCACGTACTGCTCGTCCTCGTCCAGTGGGCGAATGCCGGTGTAGCGGTAGCCGTAGTCGGTCACGTCCACCTCCAGGGTGGGCGCGCCGCCGCGCACAAAGGGCGTCGAGGGCTGGATGCCCTCGGAACTGGCATTCTCCTTGAGCTGACGGTGCAGGATGGGCGCATGGGAGCTGTCGATGCCGCCCTCCAGGGCCTGCAACCAGTTGCATTCCTGGATGACCTTGGTCACGCCGCGGTGGGTCTCCGGAACGCGGGTGTACTCGAAGTTGGGCAGCGGGGGCTTCTTGTCGGTCGGACCCATGTAGACCCAGATGACGTCGCCCATTTCGACGGCGGGGTAGGACTTGACCTTGATCTTGTCCTTGAATGCAACGGGCTCGTTCATCTGCTCAATGCAGTTGCCGTGGACGTCAAACTTCCAGCCGTGGTAGACGCAGCGCAGCCCCGCCTCCTCGTTGCGGCCCAGCCACAGCGACGCAAGCCGATGGGGGCAGTTCTCGTCCAGGATGCCGATCTCGCCGTTGGTGTCCCGGAACGCCACAAGGTCCTCGCCGAGCAGCCGCAAGCGGACCGGCGTGCAGTCCGGCTCCGGCAACTCTCGCGTGAGCAAGGTCGGGAGCCAGTAGCGCCGCAGCGCATCGCCCATGAGCGTGCCGGCGCCCACCCTCGTTACCTGTTCGTTTTCTTCCCTCGTCAGCATTGCCTTTCCTCCTGAGTTGAAAGTCCCGATTCAAGCCCGGCCAAGCTCAACATAGGCAAGACGAGACGGAACTGTTGGCATAATCCTCCAGAATGCACCTTGCGCCAATACACTCTTATTGTCAATAAGTTAGTACGGGAATCTGGAATGAGCGACAATGAGTGATGGCCACTGGTTGCGCTTACGAATAGTGACTATTCGGAAAATGAAACCGCCGCCGGCATCACACCAGCGACGATATAATTACTGTGTTGGTCGGGGCGATTGGATTTGAACCAACGACCCCCTGCACCCCATGCAGGTGCGCTACCGGTCTGCGCCACGCCCCGACGGTTTCACCAGTATACCAGCGCCCTGATGCGTCTTCAATGAAGCGGCTGACTATCGGCGCATCATTTGCTGCAGTTGTGCCATGCCTCTGCCCTTGCCGCCGGAGAACTGCTTCATCATGCGCTGCATCTGCCGGAACTGGTTTAGCAGCTGGTTCACCTCTTGCACGCTGGTGCCGCTGCCCAGAGCGATGCGCCTCCGCCGCGAGGCGTTGAGCACGTTGGGGTCGCGGCGCTCGCGAGGGGTCATGGACAGCACGATGGCCTCGACGCTCTTGAGGTGGCCGTCGTCGACCTCATCGACGTTCAGGCGGCCCTTCATGCCGGGGATCATCTCCAACACCTGGCCCAGCGGTCCCATCTTCTGCACCGCTCGGAGCTGGTCCAGGAAGTCCTGCAGGTCAAACGTGGCCTTGCGGAGCTTGCGTTCCATCTCCTCGGCCTGCTCCCGGTCGACGGCATCCTGCGCCCGCTCGATGAGGGTGAGCATGTCGCCCATGCCCAGGATGCGGGAGGCGAGCCGACCCGGGTAGAACGGCTCCAGCTCATCCGTCTTTTCGCCCACGCCCATGAACTTAACGGGCACTCCGGTGACCGCGCTGATGGAAAGTGCCGCACCGCCTCTCGCGTCGCCGTCCATCTTGGTGAGGATCAGGCCTGTCAGACCGACACGCTCGTTGAATGCGGAGGCGGCGTTAACGGCTTCCTGACCAGTCATGGCGTCGACGACTAGGACGACCTCCTCTGGATTAACGGCCTTCTTGATCTCGGCGAGCTCCTCCATGAGTTCGTCGTCGATCTGGAGGCGGCCCCCGGTGTCGATAATGGCCCACGGGCAGCCCTGCCGCGCCGCCTCGGCTGCGCCGTTCTCGGCTGCACGCAAGGCCGTCGACGACAATGGCGATTCCTGGTAGACAGGTATGTCAAGCTGCCTGCCGAGGGCGGCAAGCTGGTCGACTGCCGCAGGGCGGCGCAGGTCCGCAGCAACGAGCATCGGCTTGGTGCGGCTGGCCGCAGCGAGATTGAGGGCGAGCTTGGCAGCGGTAGTCGTCTTGCCTGAGCCCTGCAGTCCCACGAGCATGAGTACGGCGGTTGCGTTGGTGCCGTGATGCAGGCGATGGTCGCCTGCGCTGAGGATGATCGTCAGCTCCTCATTGACGACTTTGACCACCTGCTGGCCGGGATTCAGCCCTTGCAACAGGTCTGCGTCGAGGCACCGCTCCTTGACTTTCGCGACGAACTCCCGCGCGACTCGGAAGTTGACATCGGCCTCCAGCAGGGCAACGCGTACCTCCTTGAGCGCCTCGTCTATATCCTTCTCTGTGAGTCGGCCCTTGCCCCCAAGCCGTTGGAAGACGGCGGAGAGCTTTTCGCCAAGCGCGTCAAACATGGGTGACCTCCTCGTTTATTGTAGGGGGGCGAAGCAGACGCAGCAAACCGGGAATCACGGAACTTTCCCGCACACCTCCCGCGCCCGCGCTGTGCTACGATTCACCTACCACCAACCGGAGGCCTCGGGCACCATGGTCCCACTGCACCTGCGTCTGTACAACTTCCTCAGCTATCAGGGCGACACGGAGCTTGACCTGCGCGGCATCCACGTCGGCTGCCTCTCCGGCGACAACGGAAACGGCAAGTCCGCGCTGCTCGACGCTGTCACATGGGCGCTATGGGGTTGGGCCCGCGGACGGCGCTACGGCACGGGCGGCAGCTCGCCTGACGAGCTCGTGTACCAGGGCCAGACTGACATGGAAGTGGCGCTGACGTTTGCGGCAGGGGAGGCCACGTATCGCATGATGCGCAAACACTCGAAGGGAGGCGGCCGCCGCGGCGCGGCCCGCATGGTTGACCTGCAGGCCGCCACCGGCGACGGGTTCCGGTCGCTTACCGAGGGCTCTGTGGCGGAGACAGAGGCGCAGGTGCAGCGGCTGCTGCGCATGAGCTACGACACCTTCGTGAACAGCGCGTTCCTGTTGCAGGGCGAGGCGGACCGCTTCACCACCAGCAAGCCGGCCCAGCGAAAGGAGACGCTCGCCGAGATCCTCGGCCTCTCGCTCTATGAGCGGATGCATGTCCGCGCAAGGGAGCGGGTGCGTGAGTACGACTCGCTGCTTATGCGAAACCAGCTGGATCGCGACCGGGCAGAGCAGGACCTCGCCTCCCGCCCCGCGGTCGGGCAAGTGCTGGACGAGGCCCGGCGAATGCTCGAAGGGCACGCCCCGCTGCTGGCTACCGCTCGCGCCGATGAAGCGGCGTTGGAAGCCCGCGTGACCGCGCTGGACGGGGTGCAGGAGGAGGCAAACCGGTTGCGAGTTGCCGTAGCCCAACGCATCGAAGAGGCTGAGCGGCTGGAATCGCAGGGCAAGCAGGCGCGCCTTCGGGCCGAACGGCTCGAGGCCGTGCTGGCGCGCCAGGAAGAGATTCTTCACGGGGCTTCATTGCTCACAGATGCAAGGGAACAGTTACAGGAGTTGGACAACGAACAGCAGCGGGACGCTTTCCTCGAGCGGCAGGCCCTCGATCTGCAACACACCATTGCGCAGGCTGGGGAGAGGTTGACTGCCGAATCCGCACGGCTAGAGGACCGAGTGGAGCGAGAGTTACGTCCCAGGATGGAGCGTGGCCGGTTAGCGGAGGCTGCTCTAGCGAACACTGCAATCGAGGAAGCGTCCGTAGACCGTCAGCGCGAGGCCGTGCTGGCGCTTCGGGCCGAACTCGACAGTACGACGCGCGCCATTGCGCAGCTAGAGACCGACAACCAGCGACTGGACGACGAGTTGACGGAACTGCGAAGCAACTACCGGATGCTCCGGGAGGGTGAGTCCCACTGCCCCCTCTGCGGCACTCTCCTCGGCGCCGACGGTCTCGCGCATTTGCGACAGGAATTCGAGGAGCAGGGGCGCGAACGACGCTCGCGGTTCGACCGCAACGGCGAAGATCTGGCGCGCCTGGCGCCCAAGCGAACAAAGGCGGAAGCTGAGCTCGCCAGAGCAGGAGCCAGTCTTGAAGAGGCCCAGCGCCGCCACACCGCGCGCCTCGCCGAATTGCAGCGAGAGGTGGAAGAGGGCGAGATCGCAAAGGATGCGCTTGCCTCGGTAACGCAAGAACTTGAGGCGGCCATGCGCCGGATTGACGGCGTAAGCTTCGCCCTGGAGGAGCGGCAGAAGCTGGCCGCAGTTGAGGCACGGCGGTCGGCAGTGGCTTATGATGCCGACTATCACGCCGAAGTACGGCAAACTGTGCGGGAGCATGAACGCTTCGCAGACCTCTCTCGTGAACTGCGGGACGCCGAGGAGCGGTTGCCACAGGAACGCGAGGCCCTCGCGGAGTTCACGTCGCTGGCCCGGTCTCGGCAGGAGGAGGCGGCGGAGGCGCGGCTGCAACTCTCGGAGACCGCGGGACGTCTGGAGGAGGCGCCCGTGCTTCGAGCTGATCTGGAAGCGAAGAGAGACGAGCGCCGGTCGCTTGAGGCGCGCGTTGCGGATTTGCGGGGGACAGAACGGATGCATGCGTTGCTGCTCGAACAACTCGCCTCCCGCGAGGTTGACCTAGCTGCGCTCAGCCAGGCACTCAGCGAGTTGCAGGCAGCACGGACGTCTTACGGAGTGCTCGTCGAGGCCTTCGGCAGGGGCGGTATTCAGGCGCTCCTCATCGAGGCGGCACTGCCGGAGCTGGAGGCGCAGGCTAACGATCTGCTCGCAAGGCTCACAGACCATCGCATGATGCTATCGCTGGAGACGCAGCGCCAGAACCGCAGCGGTAACGTCTCAGAGACGTTGGAAATCCGCATCGCAGACGAGTTGGGGACTCGCAGCTACGAACTCTTTAGCGGTGGCGAGGCCTTCCGTATCGACTTCGCCCTGCGCGTTGCGCTTGCCAAGCTGCTGGCCTCGCGTGCGGGTGCGCCCCTTCGCACCCTCTTCTTGGACGAGGGCTTCGGCACGCAGGATCCTGGGGGTCGCGAGCGGCTGGTAGAGGCAATCCAGACTATACAGGACGAGTTCGACCTTATCCTCGTGGTTACGCACATCGAGGAGATGAAGGAGGCCTTCCCGGTACGCATCGACGTGAGCAAGGACGACAGCGGCTCATCATTGCAGGTCGTGTGGGCATGACGACTGGACGGCGTATCGCCGTGTACGGGCCTACGGGCTGCGGCAAGACCAGCCTCGGCGCGGAGGCTTCTCAGCGGCTGGGCTTTCCTCACCTCGACCTGGATATCGTGCACTGGCTTCCCGGGTGGCAGGAGAACCCTCGAGAGCAGTTTCGCGCCGACGTCGTCGAGTGGCTGGACGCTCGGCTGGGTGGATGGGTCTGCACCGGTAACTACGCCAGCGTGGTAGGTGACCTCGTGATGGCACGGGCCGACACGGTGCTTTGGTTGCGGCTGCCCTTTAGAATCGTGTTCTGGCGGCTTCTTTTGCGCACGCTGCACCGCTCCGTCACTTGGGAGCTGATGTGGGGCACCAACCACGAAACCTTTCGCAAGGGCTTCATGAGCCGCGACTCGATCCTGCTCTGGTGCATCACTCACTGGCGCGCGCACCATCAAAACGTTAGCAGGGCCATTGCCGAGCACGCGCGTAATGCAGTGGTGTTCGAACTACGCTCCCCTCGGCAAGTGCGCGAATGGCTGGCGGGGGTGCCTCGCCTTGACCCCCCTCTCAGGGCAGCGATACACTGAGGATGCCCCTTGCCGAGTGGTGCAGCGGTAGCACGCGTGGCTCTGGACCACGTAACCCTGGTTCGAATCCAGGCTCGGCAGCCACAATGGACAAGGGCTAGAACCCCGTCGCGTCAGTCCTCCGTCGCATCAGACGCGACGCGCCCATGAGACGCACCGAAGCCATTAACGGCCACATGGCCGTTTCTTCCGGCGACACCTCCATGAGCAGGCCCAATGAGGCTGATGGCCAGGGAACCCGTATTCGGGTCGCGGTAGACGCCGACCTCGACACCGAAGGCACCTGCAATCCGCTTGGGCGTCAGAACCTCATCCGGCGTGCCCTCCGCCAGCACGCGGCCCTCGCTCAGCATCACGAGGCGGTCGCAGAAGCGCGCCGCCATCGTCAAGTCGTGGATGGCTGCGACGGCCGTCAGTCCGTCGTCAACCAGATCGCGCACCAAGCCCAGAATTTTCAGTTGGTGCAACACATCCAAATTGGCGGTGGGTTCGTCCAACAACAGGATGCGCGGCTGCTGGGCCAGTGCGCGGGAGACGATGACCCGTTGGCGTTCGCCGCCGGACAGGGTGTCGAGTGTGCGGTCGGCGAACTGTTCGGTCTCGGTCAGATGCATCGACTCTTTTGCGATGCGTGTATCCTCCCGGCCCTCGATCTGGAAGCGGCCCAAATGGGGATAGCGCCCCATGAGCACAAGCTCCATCGCCGTGAATCCGTGCGTGTACGGCATGATCTGCGGCACGATTGCCATGCCCGCTGCAACCTCTCTCGACGTTAGGGATCGCAGGTCCGCGCCGTCAAGGTGAACGCTCCCGCCCTGAACGCGGAGCACGCCCGAGATGGCTCGCAGAAACGTCGACTTCCCCGCGCCATTGGGGCCGATGAGGCCCACCATCTGTCCGTGGTGCGCTTCCAGGTCAACGCCGTCCAACAGCGTTTTAGCCTCTACTTGAAAGAAAAGGCTCCGCGCTCCGACTGCCGGTGGTCTGCCGCTTCTCATCATCGTTACTCCGCAAGGCTGAATGCAGGTGATGGAGCACCCGTGAAGGCATCGGGCCACAGCATCCGGGCAAGGTCTTCCGCGCCGCGAATGTTCCAGTAAGACAGCGTCGTAAAATGTTTACTTTCCACCACAAAGACCCTGCCGCTCTTGATGGCTGGAATCTCAGCCAGGGTCTCGTTGTTCAAGAGACTCTGGCGGAACTCGTTCGCACCAAAGGCAACCGGCTGGGGGATGATAATCACATCGGGAGCCATCGCGATGACGCCCTCAAAGCTCGTTGTCTGGTTGCCCTCGATACCAGCCTCCTCGGCGGCGTTGACGCCGCCGGCAGCGACAATGACGCCGCCCTCGGTCGAGTTGGCGCCTGCGACCCATAGTGTGTCCGAGTATTGCGTGATGGCAAGCACGCGGGGCTTAGGGGACGCGATGCTTGTCACCTCTGTGATGGCCTCGTAGCGAGCACGCACCTCCGCAGCGAACTGCAAGGCACGCTCCTCCTCGCCAAGGATGTAGCCAATGAGCAGGATGCTGTTGATGCGGGCCTCCGGGTCCTGTTGCAGCTCCGTTTGCACCACCGGAATACCCAGCCTCCCCAGGGCGTCGATGGCCTCCTCCGTAAAGAACGGACTTGTCACAACCACGTCCGGCGAATGGGCGATAATCGTCTCCGGGTCACGCGTAACCTCAGGCTTGCCCTGCACCAACCCAAAGACGTTAGAGTAAGTCTCGTTCTTTGTGGGGGCGCCGACGGCAACCAGGCGGTCGGCCGGCGCCAAGGCCAGTACCGTCTCATCGTGGCCAACCGACGCCGTTATGATGCGCTCCGGCTTGGTGGGGATGGTCACTACGCCGTTCAGGCCTTCCACCAGCCGTGGCCATCCAAAGTTGGCCGGATCCACGATGCCCTCAACAGACACCCACGACGGAACTGGCGTAGGAACCGCCGTTGGGGTCTCGCCCGTAGGCGTGTAAACAGCGGCCGTTGGGGCTGAGGAAGGAATCGGGTGCGTCGTCGGCTCAAGGGCCGGAGCAGATGTCGTTGGGGTAGGGCCATCGGATGAGCAGCCTGTCAGGAGCGACGCGAGCAGCAAAATGAACGGAAGGAACAGGGCCCGTAAACGGTGGAATAGCAAGGTTTCTCCTTTCAGTTACCGGCGTCAGAGGGAGTACGCCTGCCGCTTGTTCCGGATGAGCAACAGGATGAAGAACGGCGCGCCGACGAATGCAGTCAGCACGCCGACACGAAACTCTGCCGGTTGAATGATGGTACGAGCAAAGGTGTCGGCGAGGATGACGAAAACTGCGCCGCCCACAGCGCTCATAGGGATGAGCACCCGGTGGTCAGGACCCATAACGAGCCGCAGGATGTGCGGCGTCACCAGCCCCACAAATGCGATGGTCCCGCTGACCGCAACTGCGGCGCCCGTCGCCAGCGCGGCCGCCGTCAGTAAGACTGTGCGCGTAAACCCTACACGCACACCCATTGACCGCGCCTCATCATCGCCAAGCGTCAGCAGGTTCAGATCGCGTGTCAAAAGCGCTATCACGGCGGCGCTCCCGATGATGAGCGGCGCAGAAATGCGCACGTGTTCCCAGGAACGAGAGTCGAGACCCCCGGCCAGCCAGAACAGGATCTCCCGGAGTGCCTCGTTGTCCGGTAGCAGGATGATGATGGCGGAGACAATCGCCCCGAGGAAGGCATTGACTGCGACGCCTGCGAGCAGCAGCGTCGCCATGGAGAAGTGACCGCCAACGGCCGCGATGCCGTACACGAGAAATGTCGCCGCGATTGCGCCAACGAATGCGAACGTAGGCAGCGCGAGAAAGAAGAGCCCAGCCGCGCCTGTCGCGATGGCGACGACAGCACCCACGGCGCCACCCGCTGAGACGCCTATAATCCCCGGATCCGCCATGGGATTGCGAAAGAGGCCCTGCATCGTGGCCCCTGCCACGCCGAGAGCCATGCCCACCGCACCGCCGACCACTATACGCGGCAAACGTATCTGCTCGATTACGAGCTGCTCGGTTCGAGTGAACTCCCCCCCGTCCAGACCCAGGAAACCCAGCATGATGGCCGCGACGTGGCTGACAGGAATGCTGACAGGCCCGAGGCTCAGTGAGACCAGCCCGCAGACGAGAATCAGCAGGCATAGCACACCGCCGCCCAACGCGAGCCGTACGCTCACTCTCGCCCGGCGATAACCCTCGACCCTTGTCAAGGACGCCACACGCAACAAGAAGACCTCCAGCAGCTCTCCGCTGGAGGTCGATGCGTCGCGACGATGTGCCTGAACGCGCGGCGTCCGAGGGACCCTCTCTGGTGCGGAGAGTGGTCACCTCCCGTTCAGGCAGGTCTCCTGGCTCGCGGGTGGACTGTCCCTGCCAAAGCCCTTCCCATCGCGTATGCGACGGTGGGCGCCGGCCCTCTTCCCGCTTACAGTGGCGCTACCGCGGCGGACTTGCACCGCCTTCCCTATTCTCCCTGAATGGGCACCTGAACAGGCTGTGATCTGATGTGAACGAGGCTGACATGGTAGGAGCCCGCATGATGGTCTGTCAATAGAAGTAGCCCGCGCTCCCAACCCGTTCGCCCTGTCCCCGCCCCCCGTCGTTCCTGCGCAGGCAAAGCCTGCCCCTGCGAAGGCAGGGGAACCCCAGCAAACC
>JAPONS010000081.1 GCA_026713825.1 Chloroflexota bacterium
GAGAGCGGCGGGGCGGGGGCCCGCCTCCCGCAGGAAGAGCCGGGTGGCCCCTCCCCCGCCGCAGCCCCGTGTCCACCATCGAGTCGTACCCGCCCTCCGCCAGCCACCGGCTGCCCTGATTGCCCTTGCACAGGTGGAAGCCGAAGGTCACGCCCGGCCATCTCTCCATCACCCAGTTGTCCAGCGCGACGCCGTAGGCGACCCAGTCCTCGGCCGACCAGCCGCGCTCGGCATAGAAGCCGGCCCACGCCGGGTCCAGCACGAGCGGGTAGTGGGGGGCGTCGAGCTGGATATACTCGCACCCCAGCCGCGCGAGCTCCGCCACCTCGTCACGGATGATCCGGGCCACGTCCTCCAGAAATGACTCGATGGTGGGGTAGGCGCCCGCGCGGTCCGGTCCCTGCCACACGCTGGCGAAGAGGCTGGGGCTGGACAGCGTGACCTTGGGAATGCGCGACGTCCGGGCGCGCAGATAGGCGAACTCCTCCGTCGAGAGCCGCCGCCGCACCCGCAGCGCCCCGGCCACCGAGAGCCCCTCAGGCCGGGGCCGGTTGACGCCGCCGACGGCATCGTTGCCGTGCCAGTCGCCCCAGAGGAAGGCGTCGAGGCCGGCGTTCTCGAAGCCGTCGACGGCCTCCGTGAGCTGGCTCTGGAAGGAGAGGCGGCGCATCTCGCCGTCCGTCACCACCTCGAGGCCCGCCGCCTCCTGCGCGGCGACGGCGTCGTCGACGGCCTTATCCTCGATGCGCTTGAACTCGGCAGGCGGCATCGTGCCCGCGTCCAGGGCGTCGCGGGCCGCCTTCAGCGCCGGCGGGCGCAGCATGCTGCCGACGACGTCCGTATGGGGGTGCTGGTTCATGGGCGGTAGTGTGGCACGGCGGTTAACCGCGCGACAAGGACGCTGCGGCGGCGCCGCCGCTCCCCTGTCCCAGCCTCACCCTTACCCTCCGGCGGCCCAGCGGGCCAGCGCCTTCTCCGGTGAGGGGATCTCCGCGACGGACGTGTAGTAGGAGTGCTCCCACCCGTCTTGGGGCAGGCCCGTGAAGAGCATGAGGTTGAGTGGGTAGCGCTCAGAGTCCGTGACGCGCCGGAAGTCGTCCCGGAAGAGGAACGTCGGCTTCCCCAGGGCGATGGCGATGCCCAACTCCACCATGACGCCCTCGTCCGGCGGCGCCCCGTTGACCACGGCGAAGATCGCATCCGCCTCCCGCACGTCCCGCAGGTCGGATTGCCCGACGCCGTAGGCCCACCCCGGCTCCATGTTGGCCGTCTGGTTGTTGCGCTCAAAGGGCTCCCATACTTCAAGCCCCAGGGATTCCAACGCCGACACCAACTCCGGCAGCAGGGTCGCGCGCTGCTGCGTGGAGAACCCGTAGGCATTGGCGAGGTACACAGTCTTGCGGCGGCCAGTGGTCGTTTCCTCGGCATCCATGATGGCCTTCCCCTTTGAAGATAGCGTGCAATCGTAGCCGATAGCGGCCGCAGCGGCAAGGTGGACGGCGGGGAATCGGTCCAAGCGCCAGGACGGACACCGCGCAGGTTAACAATACGCTGATGAAGCCCCGCTGCCGCAACGGCTGCGTCCTGAATCTCGCCGGGTGCACGTCGAGTGTCTCCTGGGCATTGGGGCAGCAGACCTCTGCGTCAAAGCTGGAAAGGGGTTGTCACCGCCAGCGGCTCACGCTACAGTGGAAGGCGCTCAACACAGGGAGGGACCGTGGACAACGCAGAGAACGCCAAGAAGAGCGGCCTTGACCGGCGGCAGGTCCTGGGGCTTGGGGCCGCCGCCATCGCCGTCGCCGCCATCGCATCCCTGCCGCTGCGGGTCAACCCCTTCCGCCGCTCCAACAAGATCGAGGGCGTTCCCGGCGAGGGCTCCATCTTCCAGCCGCGCCCCGGCGCCGTCCAGGAGTTCCTCCGCAACCACGGCAAGTAGCCCCGCCCCCTCGCAACGCCCTCCCCTATCCCCCAGTCGACGTGCGCCCAGCCTCAGCCCGCCTATGCCCGCCGCGCCGGGCGGTCTCCCGTGCCCACTGCCGCCGCCCCGGTAACCCCGTGATGCGTCCCATGCTGACGGGTATTGACGGGAGATATACACTAGTGCCGCCCTTAAACATTTCATAATCAATTGTTGTGTTGCTTAATCAATGCAGAGTCCGGTAATTGACTGGGTGTTGGGTCATGCAAGAGTACCTGCGATCGTTTAGAGGAGACCTGCTTGGGGGCGTCACCGCCGCGGTGGTCGTCCTGCCGGTGGCGTTGGCCTTGGGCGAGGTCTCCGGGCTGGGCGTGCTGGCCGGGTTGTACGGGGCCATCGCGGTGGGCTTCTTCGCGGCGGTGTTCGGCGGAACGCGGACGCAGGTTTCCGCCCCTACGGGGCCCATGGCCGTGGCCATGGCAGTCGTCGTCACCCTTCACGCGGACAACCTCGCCGCCGCCTTCACCATCGTCATCATGGCCGGGCTTTTTCAGGTGCTGCTGGGACTTGCGGGCATAGGCCGGTTTGTCGCCTTCACCCCGTACTCGGTCACCTCCGGCTTCATGTCCGGCATCGGCATCATCATCATCCTGCTGCAGACGCTCCCGTTCATGGGGATGCCGGTGGCGGAAGGCGGGGTGATAGGCTCCATCAAAGGCTGGGGCGAGGGCATAACCAACCTCAACCTCAGCGCCGTCGCCATCGCCGCCGTGACGCTGGCCGTTGCGGTGCTGTGGCCCGTGCGGTTCCGGCGCATCCTGCCGCCGACGCTGGTCGCGCTCGGGGTCGGCACAATGATGGGCGTACTCTGGCTGACGGAGGCGCCCGTCATCGGCAACGTGCCCACAGGCCTTCCCGTGCTGCAGTTGCCGGACCTCTCGGTGAACATCCTGCTCAGGGCCATACAGCCCGCCCTGACCATCGCGCTGTTGGGGTCCATTGACAGCCTGCTGACGTCGCTCATCGCCGACTCCATGACGCGGACCCAGCATGCCCCCAACCGGGAGTTGGTGGGGCAGGGCATCGGCAACATGGCGGCGGGCTTCCTGGGCGGAGTGCCCGGCGCCGGGGCAACCCTGGGCACCATCGTCAACATCCGCGCCGGCGGCAGGACGCGGGTCTCCAGCGTCATCCCCGCGTTCGTCCTGATTGGGCTGGTGATGGGGCTGGCCAAGTACGTGGAGGTCATTCCCTTCGCCTGCCTGGCAGGAATCCTCATGAAGGTGGGCTGGGACATCATTGACTGGCGGTTCCTCACCCGCATCCTGCGCGTGCAGCGGGAGCACCTGCTGGTGATGGGCATCACGCTGGCCCTGACGGTGTTTGTGGACCTGGTGACCGCCGTGGCCATCGGCCTGATCACGACGGGCATGGCAACCTCCCGGCAGTTTGAGCGGCTGCAGCTGGAAAGCGTGCTCTCCATCCCCATGCTGGACAAAGCCTTCCTCAGGGCCGCCGAACGGCCGGACGTCGACGAACACTCCGCCCATGTGGGCATCGTCGCCCTCCGGGGCGCCTTCACCGTAGCCTCCTCCCACAAGCTCATCAACGCCATCAGCAAGGACATCAGCGAGCACGACGTGGTCATCTTTGACTTCACCCCCACGGTATTCATGGACGACAGCGCCGCGCTGGTCATCGAGCAGCTCATCGACGACGCTCTGGCAGAAGACACCGATTGCATCGTCATGGGTCTGACCGGGCAACCGGCCAGGACGTTGAGGGCCCTCAACGCCCTGAGCCGCATTCCGCAGGACCGGATTGTCCCTGACAGGCAGTCCGCCCGAGAGGTTGCCCTGGCGCTGTTGGGGATGGAGGCCGCGGAGGAGCCGGACCTTCCGGAGGCGGCGGAGTCCACCGCGCCCGCAGAAGACTTCCGGCGCGGCATGCTGTCCGGCCTGGGCAGCGCGGCGTTGGTCGTCCTCGCGGGGGCTGCCCTGCTGCTATGGCGCAGGCCCTTCGCCCGCCCCCCGGCCGCCCACGATGCAGACCCCGCAATTTTCCAAAGGCCCGGCGGCGCGGCGCCGGCGGCATGGCACAACGCGCTGGCGTCCGAGAAGGCGCGGCTGGACGCACAATTTGCGGCGGGCGGCCTGGACCCGGAGACGTACTGGCGGCAGCTTGCCGACCTGGCCTCGCAGGCCGGGGGTCCGAAACAAGCCGGGGAGACCGACGACAGCAGCGCGCGACGACGGGCCGCCGAAACACCCTGCGCGCCATCGGGGTTGATACGGGCGCCGGCCCGTTCATCCCGAACAGGGACCAGGTCCGCGGCTTCATCTTGGACGCCGCCACCGGCCGCCTCACAGAGGCGGCCGCGGGGTAGAGCGGCCGCCGTTCCTCCAAGCTCGACGGCATTCCCGGCGAGGGCTCCATCTTCCAGCGCCGCTCGACGCCTGCTTCCCCCGGTTGGCGTCCGCCCAGCCTCAACCTGCCCATGCCCCCGCGCCGGACGGCCTGCCGTGCCCATCGCCGCCCGGGTGACCCCTGTGATGCGTCCCATGCTGACGGATATTGACGGGAGATATACACTAACGCCGCCCTGAAACGTTCCGCCATCAATGGTGTGCGGCTTTGTCAATGCAGAGTTCGGTTATTGGCTAAGTGTTGGGCCATGCAAGAATACCTTCGATCGTTTAAGGGAGACCTGTTCGGTGGCGTCACCGCCGCGGTGGTGGGGCTGCCTGTGGCGCTTGCCTTCGGCGAGGCCTCCGGGCTGGGGGCGCTGGCCGGCATATACGGGGCCATTGCCGTCGGCTTCTTCGCGGCGGTGTTCGGCGGCACGCGCTCGCAGATCTCCGGCCCCACGGGCCCCATGGCTGTCGCGATGGCCGTCGTCGTCACCCTCCACGCCGACAACCTCGCCGCCGCCTTCACCATCGTCATCATGGCCGGGCTCTTCCAGGTGCTGCTTGGCGTCGTGGGCATCGGCCGCTTCATCGCCTTCACCCCGTACTCCGTGATCTCCGGCTTCATGTCGGGCATCGGCATCATCATCATCCTGCTGCAGACGCTGCCTTCCATGGGGATGCCGGTGGCGGAAGGCGGACCCATCGGCGCCATCAAGGGCTGGGGAGAGGGCATCGCCAACTTCAACACCGCCGCCTTCGCCATCGCCGCCGTCACGCTGGCCGTCGGCATCCTGTGGCCCGCGCGGTTCCGGCGCATCCTCCCGCCGACGCTGGTCGCGCTGGGCGTCGGCACCATGATGAGCGTCCTGTGGCTCACCGACGTGCCCGTCATAGGCTCCGTCCCGACGGGCCTGCCGGCGCCGCAGTTGCCGGACCTGTCCCCGGGCCTCCTGGCTGGTGCGATCACCCCCGCGCTCACCATTGCGATGCTGGGGTCCATCGACAGCCTGCTGACGTCGCTCATTGCGGACTCGATGACCCGGACGCAGCACCATGCCAACCGGGAGCTGATAGGGCAAGGCATCGGCAACATGGCGGCGGGCTTCCTCGGCGGACTTCCCGGCGCCGGCGCGACGATGGGCACCGTCATCAACATCCGCGCCGGGGGCAGGACACAGGTCTCCGGCGTCGTCCGGGCCGGCATCCTGCTGGCGCTGGTGCTGGGCCTCGCCAAGTACGTGGAGGTCATCCCCCACGCCTGCCTCGCGGGCATCCTCCTGAAGGTGGGCTGGGACATCATAGACTGGCGGTTCCTCGGGCGCATTGTGAAGGTGCAGCGGGAGCACCTGCTGGTCATGGCCCTTACCCTGTTCCTGACGGTGTTCGTGGACCTGGTGACCGCCGTCGCCATCGGCCTGATAGCGGCGGGCATGGCCACCTCCCGGCAGTTTGAGCGGCTGCAGTTGGACAGCGTGGTCTCCGTTCCGCTTCTGGACAGCGTCTTCTTCAAGGGGGCCTACCGCTCCGGCACGGTCGAACCCGACGACTTCTCGGCCCGCGTGGGAATGGTCGGACTACGCGGCGCGTTCACCGTCGCATCCTCCCAGAAGCTGATCAGCACCATCAGCAAGGACGTCAGCGAGCACGAGGTGGTCATCTTCGACTTCACCAGCACCGCCTACATGGACGACAGCGCCGCTCTGGTGGTGGAGGAGCTCATCGACGCGGCCCTGAACGAGGACACGGAGTGCATCGTGATGGGCCTGACCAGTCAGCCCGAATTGACGATGCTGTCCCTCAACGCCCTGAAGCGCATCCCGGAGGACCATTTCGCCGAGGACATGGACGGCGCGCGGGAGATCGCCGCGCGGCTTCTCGGGCTGGAGCCGACGACGACTCCGGCGTAGGTCGAAATACGCCCTCGTCCGCTCCGCCTTGCCCATCCCCCCTGGTACGCGCTACACTCCGCGCACCGTACGGAGGACTCATAGAGGAGGCATGCCATGTCAGCCATTGACGATGTTCTGCAGGGGAACGCCCAATACGCCGCCGGCTTTGACAAGGGCGGCCTGCCCCTGCCGCCGGCCCGCGGCCTGGCCGTGGTTGCCTGCATGGACGCGCGCCTCGACGTTCACGGCCTGCTCGGCATCAGCGCGGGCGACGCCCACGTCATCCGCAACGCCGGCGGCGTGGTGTCCGACGACGCCATCCGCTCCCTGCTAATCTCGCAGCGATTGCTGGGAACCCGCGAGGTCATGCTCATTCACCACACGGACTGCGGCATGCTCACCTTCCGCGACGACGACGTGAAAGACGCCATCCAGGCTGACACGGGCCTGCGCCCATCCTTCTCCCTGGAGGCTTTCGGCGACCTCGAAGGCGACGTGCGGCAGTCGATGGCGCGCATCCAGACCAACCCCTTCATCCCGAACAAGGACCAGGTCCGCGGCTTCGTCTACGACTGCGCAACCGGCCGCCTCAACGAGGTCTCCGCCGCGTAGGATGGCGGTGCGCCACCGGCCGCCTGCGCCGCCGTCGTCTTCGCAGGCGACAGTAAATCAACCGTCTCGCGTTTGTATCTGATGCGGCACATTTCAGCTACAGCTCGAAAAATTTCCCAACAGCAACACCCCCCCGTGTTTAGCCGGACTCGGCCCGTTTCAGGTCGCGCCCGCATGCCCGCGGAAGGCCCTGTTGCTGCACATGGCTGCGTCGTTCATGGAGCGACGGTAGGGGAGCGCGCCGGTTTCGCGCAACGTGGCGGTGTCAGAGTCGCCGGCGGGGGTGCGCCGGCGCACCCCGTTCGTAGCTGTTCCGTTGCACGGAATCGGTTGACACTCCCAATGCAGTTGCGATATTCTTCACAAGTTTGAAACGGCAGGGAGTCGATGGACCCGAATTTCATCACTGACCAGCAGTGGATCGAGTACCGGCACCTCGTGTCTTTGCTTTGGCTTTTCCCGCTGCTGGTATTCGCTTTTGCCACCTGTCTGTTGCTGCGCTTTGCCATCCTGCCCTCGCTGTGGAACAGCCGGGGTGAGGAGGTTGCCAGGCATGACCCGCTGTGGAGCAGGCTCCACACGCAGGTGGTCAGGGGGCAGGGGACATGGGCGCTGTCGCAGTGGGGGCTGCTGCTGGCGGCCTTCGGCGTGGCGGTGGGCCTGCTGTTCGTCTTCTTTGTGGCCCAGTCCTGGGCAAGAGGCGTCATAGAGGAGACCTTCAACCGATGGTGGATCTAGCTCCGCATCCCGGCAACACCATAGCTACGGAGTGCGCATTGAAGGCCAACTGCAAGGGTAGGGTGTCCTGATGCCACGGATGCTCATTCCCATCGCCGCGGTGGTGGTCGTCGCCGCCTTCTTCCTGCCTCTCGGCTACGTCTTCTTCGTCGCCGGCGAGGCGGGCACCATCGTGCTCGGCATCGGCATCATCGTCGCCGTCCTCGCCATCGCCGGGCTTCGCTCGCTGGAGGGCTACCTGGACCGGGGCGGGCAGATCCTGGGCGGGCGCATGGTCCTGCCGCAGGGCGTCATGCCCTTCTGGCTCCCGACGCTGGCCGTCATCGTCGTCGCGGGCACGCTGCTGGGACTGGGCGGCCTCTTCATCGTGACCGGCCACAACGCGACCATCGTCCTGGGTCTGATCGCCATCATCGGCGTGCTCGTCGTGGGCGCGTCCATCGGCCGCATCGGCGGCGGCGATATGCAGTCACGCATGCGCGCCTTCATGCTGGTGACCACGCTGTCAATCGTGGGCGGCGGCTTCCTGCTGGGCGGCGCCATCTTCAGCGGCAAGGTGCTGGGCCACTACTTCTGGCCCATCGACCAGGTCTTCGTCGTGACGCCCGAGCAGCCGATAGCCTTCCCGCACCCGCCGCACGTGGAGCGCGCGGGCATAGACTGCGTGTTCTGTCATCGGACGGTCGAGACGGCCGCGGCGGCCAGCATCCCGCCGGTCCAGCAGTGCATGTTCTGCCACCAGGTCATCGCGACGCAGAGCGAGGAGGTGGTGAAGCTGGCCGCGGCGTGGGACACGGGCGAGCCCATCGCATGGGTGCGCGTGCACCGGCTGCCGGACCACGTCCGTTTCGTGCATGAATCGCACATCAGCTTCTTCTCGGAGAAGGACAACGTCCCCGCCAGCGCCGTGTGCAGCGTGTGCCACGGCGACGTGGGGGCCATGACCACGGTTTCGCAGGTTGAGCAGCTCCAGATGGGGTTCTGCGTCGACTGCCACCGGCAGAACAACGCGCCCACGGACTGCACAACCTGTCACTATTAGGGGTTGAGGACCAGAATCGTATGGCGCTGACGCGGCGGCAACTGCTGAAGTACTCCGGCCTGGGGCTCCTGGGCGCGGTGGTCTTTGCCGGTTGCCGCATCCCGGACCGGGAGTTCATCGCGGAGAGTCCCGTGATGATCCCCGAGGACCTGGTCTACGGCGACGACCACTACTTCGCGACCCTCGCCCGCCCCAACACGGGCGTCGAGAGCGTGCTGGTTCGCGTGATGCAGGGCCGCGCCAAGAAGATCGAGGGCAACCCCGACTACCCGATGAGCCGCGGCAAGCACTCGGCGCAGGCCGAGGCCGTGCTGCAAGAGCTCTACCACCCCGACCGCATCGCGACGCCGCTGCGGCGCGTCGGCGACCGCGGCGCCGGCGAGTTCGAGTCCATCTCGTGGGACGAGGCTCTGGACGAGTTGGCCGCGCGGCTCAACGACCACCTGGTCAACCCGGACACTATCGCCTTGATCACGGGGCCCCTGCGCGGGACGCTCGGCACGGTCGTCTCGCAGTTCGCCGACAACTACCAGCTACGCCGCTACGCCTTCGAGGCCGTCGACCAGACGGCGGTGCGCACGGTCTTCAACCGCATGTACGGCCAGGACCGGCTGCCCACCTTCGACGTCCAGAACGCCCACTACGTCCTCTCCTTTGGGGCGGACTTCCTGAGCCACTGGCACGCGCCGCTCCACTACAACTGGCACTACGGCGAGTTCCGCGGCGAGACCGGCGGGCGCGGGAAGCTGGTGCAGATAGAGCCCCGCTTCTCCCTGACCGCCGCCAACGCCGACCGGTGGGTCTACGCGAACCCCGGCACGGAGGGCGTGCTGGCCATGGCCATGGCCAAGGTCATCCTCGACAGCCGCGAGGGCAACCCGGACGGCATGGCCGCGCTGCGGGAGACTATCGAGTTCAACGCGCTGCCGATGGAGACCGTCGAGGAGATCACCGGCGTCAAGGCTGGCGTCATCGAGACGCTGGCCCACGACTTCGCGGCGAACCAGCCGGGCGTCGCCATCGGCGGCGGGCTGGCCGCGGCGCAGACCAACGGCCTCTTCAACATGACGGCCGTCTACATGCTCAACGCGCTGGTCGGCAGCGTCGGCAAGAAGGGCGGCGTCATCTTCAACCCGCCGGCTCCCATCCCCAACGTTGTCAGCAGCGCCGCAACCAACCCCCTCATGGACTTCCAGCGGCTGGCCGACGACTTCCGCGGCAACCGCATCAACGCGGTGCTCGTGCGCGGCGTCGACCCGGCCTACGGCACGCCCGGCTCCATGCAGTTCGGGCGGGCCATGCGCGAGAACGTGCCCTTCATCGCCAGCTTCTCCAACTTCATGGACGAGACGACGCTGCTGGCCGACCTGGTGCTGCCCGACATGGCAACGCTGGAGGCCTGGGGCGACGACGTCCCGGAGCCGGGCCCCGGCTACGAGGCCGGCGCGCTGCAGCAGCCCGTGGTCATGCCCTTCGTCGAGGGGCGGGCCTTCGGCGACGTGTTGCTGGCACTCGTCGACGACCTGGGCGGGCGCACGACGATCAAACTGCCGTGGGCCAACATTCAGGAAGCCGTCCGCGCGGAGGCGCAGGAGCTCTGGATCAAGAACCGCGGCTCCGTGCAGCAGTTCTCGAACTTCGAGGAGTTCTGGGTCGCCATCCTGCAGCGCGGCGGCTGGTGGGACACCAACGCCACGGCCCCGGCGCCGCAGGCCCCCGACCTCAGCGCGGATCCCGGGAAGGCCCTGCCGGCCTTCTCCGGCGGCGCGAGCACCTACCCGTTCCACCTGCTGCCCTTCCCGTCGCATTCGATGGGCGACGGCTCCGACGCGCACCTGCCGTGGCTCCAGGCCACGCCGGACCCCATCACCACCGCGGTGTGGAGCACCTGGGTGGAGGTCAACCCCCGCGACGCCGACGCTTTGGACATCCGCGAGGGCGACGTCGTCACCGTCGAGTCCGCGCAGGGGGCCATCGAGGCGCAGGTGTACGTGAACCCGGCGACCGCCCCCGGCACCGTCAGCGTGCCGATGGGGCAGGGGCACAGCAGCTTCGGCCGCTACGCCGAGGGCGTCGGCAGCAACGTGATGGAGGTCCTGGACGCCGTCTCCGACGAGACGACGGGGGCGTTCGCGTGGGGCGCGACGCGCGTCCGGATCGAGAAGACTGGCCGTCGCGAGCGCGTGCGCAAGTTCGAGGGCATGGTCGTGGCGCAGACGCTGCCGCACCGCACGGTCTACGAGATCTCGACGGGCAACGGCGGAGGCGCGCACTAGCATAGCAAGAGCAATGAGGCCCGCGTGGGGCGCGGGCTTAGGAGGACCCGGTGGCAGTAGAGCGAAAATGGGGCATGGCGGTGGACGCCGACAAGTGCACGGGCTGTCAGGCCTGTGTGGTCGCGTGCCAGTCAGAGAACAACATCCCCATCAATGAGCCGGACCACTTCCTGCAGCGGCGGGCCATCCAGTGGATCCGCATCGAGCGGTACTGGGAGGGCGAGTTCCCGGACGTGAAGGCGCGCTTTGTGCCCATGCTCTGCCAGCACTGCGAGAACGCGCCGTGCGAGTCGGTCTGCCCGGTCTTTGCCACCTACCACAACAACGAGGGCCTGAACGTCCAGGTGTACAACCGCTGCATCGGCACGCGGTTCTGCGCCAACAACGACCCGTGGAACGTGCGCTTCTTCAACTTCTGGGAGCCGGTCTGGCCGGAGCCCCTCCGCAACCAGCTCAACACGGACGTGACGGTGCGCAGCCGCGGCATCATGGAGAAGTGCCCCTTCTGCATCCAGCGCATCCGCCGCACCACGCGCGACGCGGGCATCGAGGGCCGCGAGGTCGAGGACGGCGACGTCGTCCCGGCGTGCGTGCAGTCCTGCCCCACCAACGCCCTGGTCTTCGGCGACCTCAACGACTCGAGCAGCCAGGTCGCCCACCTGCGGGAGGACGGCCGCCAGTACCGGATCCTGGACCACCTTGGCACGGAACCCAGCGTGCACTACCTGGCCAAGATAGACCCCTACGCGGCATCGGAAGGGGAGCATGCATAACGGCGGACCACACGGTCACCACGTAGACCTGCTGGAGCGGTCCTCGGAACAGGCCGCCGGCGAGGTGCTGGGCTGGACGGAACGGACCGGCCCGGTCTACCTGCTGGTGGTGCTGGTCCTGGCCGCGCTGGTGGCGCTCGGCGTGGTGGGCTTCGCGATGACGGCCGCGGACGGCGGGCTCGACACCCACCACCCGTGGGGCTACCTCGCCGCTGCCCTCGCCTTCATCATGACGACGAGCCTCTCGGCGCCGCTGGTGGCGATTGCTCCTCGCTTCGGCAAGGCGCACTGGAACCGCTACGTGTCGCGCATCGCCGAAATGTGGGGCGCCGTCGGCCTGGTGGCGCTGGTCATCCTCATCCCGCTGCTCCTGACGCTGCCGCCCGCCGACGACCGCAACACGATGCTGCTCTACGACACCATCGTGGAGGGCTGGCCGGTCGGCGCGCCGCACCTGTACGTGGCGCTGGTGATGGTCTTTGTGGTCATCAACGGCTTCGGGCTGCTGTGGGCCTCGGCCATCCCGGACTTCGCGCTGGCCAAGGGCCGCGTGGGCGGCCTCCGGGGCGCGCTCTACTCGAGGCTCTCCCTCGGCTGGGTGGGCTCCAAGCGGCAGTGGCGCGCGCTACGTGCGGGGCTGGGCGTCCTGGGCGCCCTCTACTTCATGTTCATCGTCTGGGCGCACACCGTCATCAGCTTCGACTTCGCCCAGAGCCTGGTGCCCGGCATGCGCGACTCGGTCTTCCCGGCGTGGCAGGCCCTCGGCGGCCTGCAGGCCGCGCTGGCGACGGTCATCGTGACGTCCTTCGTCGTGCGCAAGCTCGGCTTCTTCAAGGACTACATCGGCGTCAACCAGTTCTGGAGCATGGCGAAGCTGATGCTCGCGTCGTCGCTGCTGTGGATGTACTTCTGGTGGTCGGGCTTCATCATCTACTGGTACGGCAAGACGCCGGCGCAGCAGGACCTGCTGCAGCTCATGTGGTTCGGCCCGTACAGGACCATCTTCATCATCACCATCCTCCTGTGCTTCGCGTCGCCGCTCTTCATCCTGATGTGGAACCCGGTGCGCAAGAGCATCCTGGGGCCGACGATCGTGGGGTCGCTCATCATCATTGGCCACTTCTTCGACAAGATACGGATCTACGTCTCCTCCTACTCGGTGGAGGAGTACACGGGCCATGTGCTCAAGGAGGTCCCGGCGGCGGTGACCCCCGGGGCCGGCGACGCCCTCATGATGCTCGGCGTCGTCGCCGGCGCGCTGCTGGTGTTCACGCTGGCCATCAAGGTGGTGCCCATCGTCAATCTCTGGGAGATTCGAGAGGGCTCGATGCTGCAGGTGGTGCGGCCGTTCAAGAGGCTGCCGCTCAAGATCCTGGCGAAACCGGAATAGGCCCTCACCCCGTCATTCCCGCGAAGGCGGGAACCCAGAGGGGTGGAGGATGGACGGGCATGAAGATAGAAGACCGGAACAGGAAAGGCTAGGCGACAGGGATGCAACTGCGCCCCGTTCTGACAGAGCGGGATATCAACCGCGATCTGCTGCGGCCAGTGCTGGCGACGCCCCTCTGGTTCTACTTCCTGATGGGCGGGCTGGCCATTGGCGTGTGCGTGGCGATCGGCGGTTTCGCGTGGGCCATCAACCACGGTACGGGCGTGTACGGCATCAACCGCCCCGTCATGTGGGGCTTCCTGCTGGTCAACTTCGTGTTCTGGGTCGGCATCAGCCACGCCGGCGTCATGCTCTCGGCCATCCTCCGCCTCAGCAACGCCGAGTGGCGACGCCCCGCGACCCGCGCGGCGGAGGTGCTCACCATCTTTGCGCTGGGCACCGCGGCCCTGCACCCGCTCTTCCACACGGGCCGCCCGTGGCGCATCTACTGGTCCATGCCCCCCGGCTACGACCTCGGCCGCGGCATCTGGCCCGACATCCGGTCCCCCTTCGTCTGGGACCCGACTGCCATCTCGACGTACCTGACGGGCACGACGCTCTTCGTCATCCTGCTGCTCATCCCGGACCTGGCCGTGCTCCGCGACCGGTCCTCTGGGCTCATGCACAAGGTGTACGGCTTCATGAGCCTCGGCTGGAAGGGCAACACGCGGCAGTGGAAGCTGCAGATCATCGCGGGCTTCCTGCTGTCGGCGCTCATCCTGCCCGTGTTCGTCTCGGTGCACAGCATCGTGTCGTGGGACTTCGCGGTGCAGATCGCCGTCGAGGGCTGGAACGCGACCATCTTCGCGCCGTACTTCGTCATCGGCGCCGTGCACTCCGGCGTGGCCGGCGTGATCTCGGTGCTCGCGCTGCTGCGGTGGATGTTCCGCTGGGAGAACTACATCCGCGACGACCACTTCGACGCCCTCGCGCGGCTGATGATCGTGGTGGCGACGGCGTGGTTCTACTTCTTCGTCATCGAGTTCCTGCTGGGCATCTACCCCAACGAGGAGCCGGAGCTCTCGCTGCGGATGCTGCAGGTCTTCGAGTGGCCCTTCAGCGCGACGTTCATCATCTTCGTCCTCATGGGCTACGTGGTGCCCGTGCCGCTGTGGCTGTTCAAGAAGGTGCGGACGAACGTGGCCCTCATGTTCTGGACGACACTCATGGTCAACATCGGCATGTGGCTGGAGCGTTTCATCATCATCATCCCCAGCCTCATGCGCAAACAACCGCTCACATTCAACTGGGGCTCGTACAACCCGAGTCCCATCGAGCTGATCCTGGTCGCAGGCAGTTTCTGTCTCGTGTTCCTTGGCGTTCTCACGTTCTCCAAGTTCTTCCCCATCATCCCGCTGGCGGACGCCAAGGAGGGGGTCGCATTGGAGACGCACGTTCGGGTAGGCAAGGTGATGGTCCCGGCCGCGTACCGGGAGGAATAGGCTAAGCGAGGCGAGCTATGGCAGGCAGAAGCGTTCTGGGAGTGTTCAAGGAGGTCGACGAGGCCGTCGACGCAGCCGACAAGCTGCGCGAGAGCGGCCTTGAAGACTTTGAGGTGCTGTCCGGCACCCCGTACCCGGAGGGGGCCTTCGGCGAGAAGGTGGCCAACCACCGTCTCTACGTGTGGCCGCTGATGGGCGCAATGCTCGGATTCTCCATCGCCGTGCTGGTGACCGCGGGGACGCAGCTCGCCTACCCGCTGGTGACCGGCGGCAAGCCCATCCTCGCCCTGCCCGCCATGTTCATCATCGCCTACGAGGGCACGATGCTGGGCGCCATCATCTCCACCATCATCGGCGTCATCTTCGAGTCCCGCCTGCCCAAGGCCAAGCTCGACCTGTACGACCCCCGCATCACGGAGGGCTACATAGGCCTCGTCGTCGTCGCCCCGGAGGGCGAGGCGGAACGCGTCGATGCCCTGTTCAAGTCGGCCAACGCCGCAGACGTCCAACTGGAGCCAGTGAGCGGCTAATGTTGCGAATGTTGCACACCGGAGGCAGCCCCACGCGCCGGCCGTTCGCCCCTGGGCGAGCGGTGGCACGTCGTGGCGTCGTGTTCGCCCTTGCGGCGATCGCGTTGCTGCTGCTCGCCTCCGGGTGTCTTGCCAAGAGCGGCAGCTACGCCCCCATCGACTGGGCGGCGGAGATGCACTATACGCAGACCTACCGGCCCCAGGAGCCGCCGCGGCTCGATTCGCCGCCCGGCGCCGTGCCGTTCAAGTTCGCCGGCGACGAGCGCACGCTGACCCGCGCGCCCCACGTCGACCCTTCGGACTACACGTCACTCGTCAACCCGCGCGCCGGCGAGGCCGCACCCGGGACAGCAGGCTACGATCAGGCCGTCGAGCTCTACCGCTGGAACTGCTCCCACTGCCACGGCATGGAGGGCGCCGGCGACGGCCGCGTCAACGAGTTCCTGACCGCCTACAGCTACGTCCCCGTACCGAACCTCGCCGACGAGGCCACTGTCGAGAAGACGGACGGCGACATCTACGGCATCCTGACCGACGGCGTGCTGGTCATGCCCGCCTTCCGGAACCTCCTGTCAGTCGAGGACCGGTGGCTGCTCGTCGACTATGTCCGGCAGCTCCAGGAAAGCTAGCCACGGCGCGGCCTTCCCCCGCAGTGTGCCCATGTCCTACGATTATTGGTGCGCGCGGCACTAGTCCGCGCCCGGAGCGGTGACGTACGTGGCGACAGTTCGGCGGCTTGCACCTGTAACGCTCGTCTCGAGCATGGCGGCGCTCGCGCTGCTGGCCTGCACCTCCGCCGTCTCGCCGCTGTCACCGGAGGAGCAGCGCGCGCAGGCCGTCGACCAGTCCCTCATCTGCCCCATCTGCCCCGGCGAGACCATCGACCGCTCGCAGGTGCAGCTCGCCAAGGACATGCAGGTCATCGTCCGCGAGCAGATCGACGAGGGACGCACCGACGCGGAGATCCGGCAGTTCTTCGTCGACCGCTACGGCGAGCGGGTGCTCGCCGCGCCGCCGCGCGAGGGCTTTCACTGGCTGGTGTGGGCCGTGCCGCCCACGGGCATCGCGCTCGGGCTGCTGGCCCTCTTCTGGGTGACGCAGCTCATGGGCCGGCGCCCGCCGGAGCCGCAACCCGCCGAGCGTCTCGCCGGCGGCGAGGGCGACCTCGCGCCCTACCTGCAGCAGGTGGATCGCGAGCTCGCCGGCGACGGGCCGGCGACGGGCGACGAGGACAGCAAGGAGAACACGTAACTGATGGCGAACTTGGGCTCCCGCTTCCTCCATCCCGGCGAAAGCCGGGATCCAGGGGCGCGGGGCAGCGGGTCGCAGGCCAAGGGGTAGGCTCCCGCTTGCGCGGGAACAACGGAAGGGGAGAACACGTAACACATGGCTGACCTGGGCTCCATAACGCTCCTCCTCGCGGTGGCCCTCGCCGCCTATGCGGGCGTCGGCTCGCTGGTTGGTCAGTGGCGCCACGCCCCCGAGATGCTCCTGAGCGCCCGCTACGCCGCCTACCTGACGCCCTTCATGCTCGGCGTCAGCATGGTCGTCCTCATCCTCGCCTTCGTAGACCACGACTTCTCGCTGCGCTACGTGGCTGGCAACAGCAACCGCGCCATGGACCCGTGGCTCACTTGGGTCGCCTTTTACGCCGGCAACGAGGGCTCGCTCCTCTTCATCGCCGCCATCTTCTCGGGCGCCGCCGCCCTCGCCATCCGCCTCGCGCCCGACGAGGTCCGCCCGGCCCTGCCCTTCACCACCGCCGTCCTAATGGCCGTCACCGTTTTCTTCGTCGCAGTGATGATGACGATGGCCAACCCCTTCTACGAGCTCCCCGTCACGCCCCCCGACGGCCAGGGCATCAACCCGCTCCTGACCCACCCCGGCATGTTCTTCCACCCGCCCATGCTCATGTCCGGCCTCATCGGCGTCGCGCTCCCCTTCGCCTTCGCCATCGGCCACCTGCTGGCCGGGCAGACCGGCGACGAGTGGGTCGACACGGCGCGCACGTGGGGCCTCGTCGTCTGGGCGACGCTGACCATCGGCCTGCTGCTCGGCGCGTGGTGGGCGTACACCATCCTCGGCTGGGGCGGCTACTGGGCCTGGGACCCCGTCGAGAACGCCGGGCTGCTCCCGTGGCTGCCCCTGACGGCCTTCATCCACTCCATCATGGTGCAGCGGCGGCGCGGCATGTTCCGCATGTGGAACATCGCCCTCATCATCCTGGCATGGGGTTTCGCCATGTACGGGATGTTCATGAACCGGGGCGGCCCCGTGCCCTCCGTCCACTCCTTCGGCCAGTCGACGATGGGCTGGATCTTCCTCCTCTTCCTGGGCGTGAACCTCATCGGCGCATTCGCCGTCTTCTTCTGGCGCTACAACCGCCTCCGCAGCGACGCCCCGCTGGAATCGCGGCTCTCCCGCGAGGCCGCCTTCCTGCTCAACAACGTGCTCTTCCTGATGATCGCGCTGGTGACCCTCTGGGGCGTCGTCTACCCGCTGGTGACCGACGTCTTCCAGGGCGTCATCGTCACCGTCGGCCGCCCCTACTTCGACATCGTCGCGGGGCCGATATTCCTCGCGCTGGTCGCCCTCATGGGCGTCGGCCCGCTCTTACCCTGGCGGCGCTCGTCCGGCGGCGGGCTGCTGCGACTGCTGCGTTTCCCCATCATCATCGGGATCATTGCTGCCATCATCGCGGTGGCCCTCGGCGCGAGGGCCTTCCTCCCCGCCCTCGCCTTCGGCGTCTGCGGACTCGCGGCCGCGGGCATCGTGCGCGAGTGGGTGCGCGGCACGCAGGTGCGCCACACCCGCGGCGAGGGCTATCCCACGGCGTTCGGCCGCCTCATCATGTCCAACCGGCCCCGCTACGGCGGCTACATCGCCCACATCGGCATCGTGCTCATCGCCTTTGCGGCGACGGGCTCGTCGTTCTACAGCGTGCAGGACGACTTCTCCCTCGCGCCCGGCGAGCGCGCAGCCCTCGGCAGCTACGAGGTAGAGTTCCTCGGCAGCACCGCCACGCTGAAGCCCGACCGGATCGAGCGGCGCGCGCAGCTACAGGTCTACAAGGACGGCCAGCCGCTGGAGCAGGTCGAGGCCGGCTTTGCCTTCTACCCGGCCTTCTCCATGGCCGCGACGCGCGCGGGCATCCGGCAGACGCCCGTGGAGGACCTCTACATCCTCGCCAGCGAGTTCTCGGCCGACGGCCGCGCCCTCTTCCGCATCCACATCAACCCGCTGGTCGTCTGGCTGTGGATTGCCGGGCCCATCTTGGTGCTCGGCACCGTCGTCTCGCTGTGGCCGGAGCGCCAGCGCGCCGCCGCCGCCCTCCCCGCCATGCGCGCCGTGCCGGCAACATGAAGTCCCTTCCCCCAGCTGGGGGAAGGTTAGGATGGGGGGCAGCCCTTCTGCCTTCTTTTCAGCAAGCCCATCCCCGGCGCGAAGTCCGACCGAGGGTGAGCGGCGTTAGAGCCGGGCGGGGCGGAGCGGGTGCTGCCACTGGAACCCCTGAAACCGGCCAAAGTCGGAGTCCGTTGTGACCATGGTGCACCCATGCTCCACCGCAACCGCCGCATGCTGGGCGTCAGCGACCAGCTTCCCAGTGGCCCTGGCCTCGCGGCACAGGCGCTCGAAGATTTCCAGGTGGTCGGGCCCGGGGCCCACGACACGCGCCGTCGGCCGCTCCAGCAGGGCCGATATGAAGGCGAACGACCGGTCCAGGGTGGACGGTGGATTGAAGATGCGCGGGTTCGTGACCACGCGGACGAAACCCGACAGGACCAGAACAGACAGGGCAAACGGCTCAGGGCCGGTCGCCAGCCTTGTGACCCAGTCGGCGTACGCCGCATGTTCGGGGGAGGAGTCCTCCACGTGGGCGTAGACGAGAACATTCACGTCAGGGAGCAGCATTACGACACATCACCGCCCGCGGGCATACCGGGTCTCGTCATCCTGGACGTCCAGGTCCCGCGTCCGGTCGAGGTCCACTCCGGGCACGGGGCGGACCCCGCGAACAGTCACCAGGTGAAACGGCGGCGGTTCTTGCGGCTTGGAACGCTTCAGAGCGTCGTCCATCGTGCTGGCAATGAAGGCGCTCCCGCTCATGCCGCGGGCCGCTGCTTCCCGACGGATTTGCCTTGCCAGCTGTTCTTCAAGGGAGATCGTCGTTCTCATGATGCATAGCATACTATTCTTGCATAACTTCATCAAGTGCCCCTCAACAAACTTGCCGCTTACCGGTAGCGGCCATAGGAATGCCGAGCCCCGTCCGCTACACTGGAAGCATCACATCGTGGGAGTTGCATAGCGTGTGGGCCATAGTCATCGGAGCCGTGCTGGCCGTCGCCGCCGTCGTCGTCGTGCTGCTGCCCTTCGTGCGCGCGCGCCGCGACGCCGAGCCCGCGCTGCCCTTCGACGCCGAGGGCGTCCGCGTCCAGCGCGAGGGCCTCTACCGCGCCCTCGAGACGCTCCGGTTGGAGCGCGAGCTCGGCCAGGTCGACGGTGAGGAGTTCGAGCGCCAGATGCGCGAGTACCGCCGCACCGCCGCGTTGCTCGTCCGCGAGCAGGAGCGCCTCCTCGGCGAGGCGTCTACGCCGGATGACGAGCTTGAACGCGAAGTGCAGGAGGCCCGCGCCCACCTGCAGCGCATGGAGGACGAGGCCCCGTGAGAGCGTTCGCCCGTGCCGTCGCCCCGCCGCTTGCAGCGGCCATGCTCGCGGTGGGCATGCTCGCCGCCGCGCTGGCCACGGGCGGTCTGTCGCCCGCGAGCGTCGGGGCGCAGTCGGACGAGCGCGCGCCCACGACCATCTCCGGGCAGTCGCCCTCGACGGTCTCCGGCGTCGTCCGCAACGGCACCGCGGGCGGGTCGCCGCCCGTCGGCCTCTGGGTCACCCTCCGCTACCAGCTTGGCTCCGGCGAGCTTGTCGAGCACAACACCCCCACGCAGCCCGACGGCTCCTTCACCTTCACGGACCTCCCCCCGCAGGGCCGCCCCGGCTACGAGGTCCGCGCCACCTACCTGGACGTCGAGTACGCCGGCCGCGCCCTCGGCGAGCCGCTCATAGGCCCGCTGGAGCTCACGGTGTACGAGATCACCACCGACTTCGCCGTCCTCGCCCTCGTCGACGACACCCTCGCCGTCACCGGCGCCGACGGCAGCCGGCGGCAGTTCGCCGTGCTGGAGGCCGTCAAGCTCCGCAACACCGGCGACCGCACCTTCCGCGCCGACACGCTGACCGACGGCCCCATGAGCATGGTGCGCTTCTCGCTCCCCGACGGCGCGGCGGACCTCGACGTGCAGGCGTCGCTGCCCGGCGGCCACGTCCTGCAGGTCGACCGCGGCTTCGCCCTCACCGCGCCCGTCCCGCCCGGCGACCACGACATCCTCTACGTCTACCGCGTCCCCTACGAGTCCTCCATCAAACAGTACACGCCCAACTTCCCCATGGGCGCGGAGTCCTACCGCGTCATGGTGGTGAAGGGGGTGGCAGAGAGCTCCGGTCCCGGCATGCGCCCCGCCGCCGACATCGCCATCGGCGAAACCGGGTACCAGGTGCTCGAGGCGGGCCCCCTCGCCCCCGGCATGCGCGCCGCCGTCAGGCTCTCCGGGCTCCCGCAGCCCACGCTCCTCCAGCGCGCCGAGTCCGCCGTCCGCAGCGACGGCTTCCGCCGGGGCGCGCTCCCCGGCGCCGTCGGCCTCGTGCTCGTCGTGCTCGTCGGCGCCATCCTGCTGCGCCGCCGGTGGGGCAGCGCGTCTCGCGACGCCGCAAGGCGACAGGAGGACGCGGAAGCCCTCGACATGGCCCGCGGCGACATCATCAAGGCCATCGCCGATCTGGACGAGCGCTTTGAGTCGGGCCTCGTGGAGAGGGAGGACTACCAGCTTCAGCGCGCGGGGCTGGTCGAGCTTGCGAGGAAGACGCGATGACGCAGGACGCCGACCGCCGGGCCAACCGCCAGCGCCTCATCGTCATGGCGATCGTCGCCGTGCCGCTCATTGCCTTCTTTGCGGTGCTCGGCGTCGCCCTGTCCCGCAGCGGCGGCGTCCCCGCCGGCGTCGCCATCAACAGCACCCTCGGAGAGGCCGAGGTCCAGACGGAGGTGGCCCGCGACTTCACCCTCACCACCTTCGACGGCAAGACCGTGCGCCTCTCCGGCCTGCGCGGCAGCTACGTCATGGTCGACTTCTGGTCGTCGTGGTGCCCGCCCTGCATTGAGGAGGCCCCCGTCCTCGCCGCCGCCTACGACCGCTACCGGCCGCAGGGCGTCGAGTTCGTCGGCGTCGCCGTATGGGACGTCGAGGACGAGGCCGCCCGCTTCATCGAGGAGTCCGGCGCACCCTCCCCCGCCGGCGCCGACACCCGCGGCGTCATAGGCGTCGACTACGGCCTCACCGGCATCCCGGAAAAGTACTTCATAGACCCCCAGGGCCGCATAGTCCGCAAGTACGTCGGCCCCATGAGCGAAGACGCCCTGAATACCGTCCTGCAGGAGCTCCTCGCCACGCCATAGCCGCCCCGCCGCCATACCGGCGCATGCCGGTATCCAGCAGCGGGAGCGCCCCTCCCCCTCGGCCCCGCCGCCATACCGGCGCATGCCGGTATCCAGCAGCGGGAGCGCCATTGACCCGCCTCCGTCCCCATACCCATAATGCCCCCCAAGTTGGGGAAGGGGGGTGCGGCAATGATCGAGTGGCTGGGCATTGAACACCTTTTCGATCTCTCCACCACGGAGGCGGTCTGGGGGTTCCTCACCCCCCTCATCATCTTCGCCGCCTTTGCCCTCGCGCAGATCATCCTGCCCGCGAGGCGCGTCCCCGGCTACGTCATCGACGAGGCCACCGGCGAGCCCCGCAATTACCGCCTCAACGGGGTCCTCGTCTTCCTCCTCGCCATCGCCGTGTGGGCGACCGAGATCACCGGCATGCCCCGCGACTGGTTCTACCGCTCCACCATGTACGCCATCGCCGGCGGCACCGTCGTCACCTTCATCTTCGCCCTCATCGCCGTGTTCGGCGCGCCCAAGACCGCGCTCAACCCCATCGCCGCGTTCTGGACCGGCCGCGTCCGCGAGATCTCGTTCCTGGGCGACCGCTTCAACTTCGACGTGAAGATGTGGTTCTACGTCGTCGGCGGCACGATGCTCGCCCTCAACGCCCTCTCCGGCGCCGCCTGGCACTACGAGGAGTTCGGCGGCAACGCCAACCCCGGCATCTACCTCTACGCCGCCTTCTTCACCTTCTACACCCTCGACTACTTCATCTTCGAGCGCGTCCAGCTCTACACCTACGACCTCATCCACGAGCGCCTCGGCTTCATGCTCTTCTGGGGCGGCCTTGTGGTCTACGGGTGGCTCTTCATCCTCCCGCTGTGGGGCATGGCCGCCTACCCGGACCCCGGCTTCTCGACGGGCTGGACGTACGTGTGGCTCATCGGCACCGGCGCCCTCTTCCTGCTCGGCTGGAGCATCTCGCGCGGCGCCAACCTGCAGAAGTACACGTTCAAGCGATGGCCCGACCGCAAGTTTCTCGGCATCATCGAGCCCAAGTACATCGAGGCCGGCGACCGCAAGATCCTCTACAGCGGCTTCTGGGGCGTCGCCCGCCACTTCAACTACATGGGAGAGGGCTTCCTCTCGCTCTCCATCGCCCTGGTCTTCGGCCACTTCGACGTCCCCTGGGCATGGACTTACTTCGTCTTCATCGTCACCCTCTTCACCTTCCGCCAGCGCGACGACGACAGGCACTGCGCAGAAAAGTACGGCCCGGAGAAATGGGCGGAGTACAAGTCACGCGTGAAGTACCGCATCTTCCCCGGGGTGTACTAGGAGGGGGGCCGAGCTCAGTTTGCGCATTGGTCGGTTTCTCTGTACGCTGCGATGACATGGTGGTCCCGGGGATGCGCGCGCAATTGCACTCGTCGAATTCCCATCGCATGGAGGAGGTCACGAATGTTCTTCCACTGGCCCGGGCGGTATTCGGGACCGTTTCGTTGGAGAGTGAACTCTGCGCAGCACCTGCGGGATATGGGTCTCCATAAGAGTGCAGATGCGATGATGGGAATCAACGAGGAAGACAAGCGCGAGTGGCACGACAAGCAGGCGCGCAAGGAGAGGCGACGTGTGGAACGCCGCCACACGCCCCTCGGCCGATTCCTGAACATCCTCGGTTTCTGATCCCCGCCGCGGCCGCCTCCCTGCCCCTGCGTCGGCAGTCACGCCACCAGCGCCTCCTCGAAGCCCGCGGCGTGGCGCGTGCCCCGCACCGTCCCCGCCCTACCCCTCCGTCAGGCCGTTCCGCGCCGCCCAGAGCACCAGCTCCTGCATCGACGCGACGTTCAGCTTCTGCTGAATGCCGTAGACGGCGTTGCGAACGGTCACCGGCCTGATCCCCCGCTCCTCCGCTATTCGGGCGTAGGACATGCCACGTGCAAAGGAGATGAGGATCTCCCTTTCCCGTGTTGTCAGGCCGGCCTTCTGCGCGGCATCGCCTGTCTCTCTACCGCGCATACCCTTGAACACGCGCCGCACAACCTCGGCAGGCACGTGAAGCTCCCCCTGCGCAACGCCGCGTACGACTGCCAGCAGCCGGTCCAGGCCCGTTTCCTTCTGGAGGTAGCCGGTCGCCCCCGCGGCCACGGCCTCCACCACCGCGTCCTCCTCCGTGGAGGCCGTCAGCATGACCACCCGCGTCTCGGGATGGGCCTCCATGATCTCCCTGCACGCCGCCACACCGTCTTTCTTCGGCAGCATCACGTCCATGACGATGGTGTCGGGCAGCACCTCGGCGGCCACCCGCACCGCCTCCTCGCCGTCCGCGGCCTGTCCGACCACCTCGAACTCCCCCGTCTGCTCGAGGACCTGCTTCAGGCCGAACCGCAGGACCGAATGGTCGTCGACGATCATCACCCGGAGGCGCTCACCCGATGCCATCGCGGCGCTCCTCTCGTTCGCGCTGCATGGGGATCACGCAGGTCACGCTCGCCCCGCCCATGGCCCCTCGTTCCTCCACGATGAGGCTCCCTCCCAGGCGCTCCGCGCTACTGGCCATGTTTGCGAAGCCACTGCCGCGCTCCGCGTAGCCCTCGGAAAGCCCGGCCCCGTCGTCCGACACCGACAGGCGGATGTCATCCTCGCCGAAGGCAAGGTCAACAGCCACCCTGCATGCCTCCGCATGGCGGTAGGCGTTGGTGAGCGCGTTGTGCGCAATCGAGAAGAGCAGACTCGTCTGCTGCGTTGACAGCTCCGGCTCGAATCCGGTCTGCTTCAACTCGGCCGGGACACCGGTGATATTGGTGAAGCTGGTTGCGTGTGACCTGAGGGTCCTGCCGATCCCCCGCCCCTCGTAGATGCCTCCCATGTTGATGGGGTGGCGCAGTTCCCAGAGAATGGACCGGGACATGTGAGAGGTCTCCTCAAGCGTGGCAGCCAGTTCCGGGTTCGCGTTGCCGGCCAGGTTTCTGGCCGAGTCGATGCCCAGTCCGATCATGTAGGCGGACTGGGCTGCGGTGTCGTGAATGGTGTGGGACAGCTCCATGCGCTCGCGCTCGAGGGCCCGCTCGTGCTCCTCGGCCCGCCTGCGCCCCACTCGTTCGAACCTCATGGCCAGCGTGACTGCGGCGACAACCGCATACATGACGGCAACCCGGGCAAGGACGGTCTCATGTTCATTGGCCGCAAGGTCTATTCCGTTGCCCGCCGTCAGGCTGATTCCCACGTAGACGGCGGACACAGTGGTCATCAGGGCCATGGAGTGTCTGAAGGAACCGAGGCTCAACGCGAAGGCCGCCAGCACGGGGTAGTAGAAGAGATGGATGAAGGGGTGGTCGAAGCCGCCGCTCAGAGCCAGCCACACAGACACCAGCACCGCGTCCAGCGTGAAGAGGATCAGAAGCCAATCCCAGGTAAGCGTTCTGTTGGACCAGAGCCGGTAGTGGAGGGATCCGTTGATCCCGGCCAACGTGAACACCAACACTGCATACAGGAAGAACTCGGCAAATTCGTCGCCGATGTGATGCACGATCTCATACAGAAAGATAGCCACGCCGGCCCAGTGTCCCCAGACCGCAATGCTCGTAAGGAACCGCAGACCATCGGAATCGCTCTGGCTGCGTGACCAGTCGTTTGCCCGCAGGGCGCTGGTTGTCCTGGTGAGGATGAACCGGCCCTGGTTGATGAGTGTTCCGTGGAGCATCTCGCCTACCACCCCAACGACGGCTTCTCGAGCGCTCTTACGATGTCCGGCTGGGTGATTAGCGCACTTTTCAACAACCTACCCACTTTGACAACTGTCCGCAAGATGCAAATGCCCCTGCTGATAGAGCAATTGTACCTGTGGAGTCACGATTGCTTCCCAAGGTGGCGGTCTGGCGACAGACTACGCACTTCCCCGGCTGCCCGCTGGGCGCTGCCAATCAAGGGCCTCGCGCGGGCCAGGCGGGGAGCCCTTGACTCGGTCGTTTCGAGGGGGTTTCCGGCAACCTCTCGTACCCGGGTCGGGCGAGGCGGCATGCGTGGCGCTCGGTGAGTGGGACGCTCCCCAGGCGTGACGCATCCAAGCAGGAGGGAGGCTGACATGATTAGAGGCATCACACTGGTCTTGGTGGTCCTGCTGACATTTGGGGCCATGGCTTGCGGCGACGACGAGGTTCCCGAGGGCTATGAGCTTGTATCCAACGTCGGCGTAGCTCTCGGCGAGTGGAGCATCACCTCCACCCCCAACAGCGTCCCGGCCGGCTTGGTCCGGTTCAACGTCTCCAACGGCGGCCCCGCTGACCCGCACGAGCTGGTCATCTTCAAGACCTCCGTTGCCAAGGACGAGCTGGAGCGGATCGCCATCGCGAACCCGGAGGAGCGCGGCTTCCTGCCCGAAGAGGGCGTGAGCGGCGTCGAGTTCATCGGCGAGGTTGAGGAGTTCGACGTCGGTCTGGCAATGACCGGCGTCTTTGAGCTCTCGGCCGGCAGTTACGTCTTCATCTGCAACATCGTCGAGCCCGAAGAGCTGGACGAGGAAGGCAACCCTGAGAGCCACTTCCTCGAGGGGATGTACACGACCTTCACCGTCAACTAGCTGACGCCGGGGGTGGGCCGTCGCGTCCCGGCGGCCCGCCCTTTCAAGAAGTCGAAACGACTTCAGCACAAGCCTCGTGGTGATGCCCCTGTGCCCCGCGGGCAAGGTGTTCCGGGCGGCTGTCAGGGTGAGCTTCCGGCCTCCGTCCCCCTGGCCCTGAGCGGACTCCAGGGGCGACCTGCAGGCAGCGACTCTGTGTACCAGTAGGAGCGCTACATGGTGAGATTCGTATTTCTGGTTGTCCTGGCTCTCGCAATGACATCGGCCATGGCGTGCAGCTCCGGCATCGCCGAGATCGAGCACAACGCCGCCGTGTCGGCATCGCGCGCCGCCGGTTACCAGGACGGCTTCGAGAAGGGCTACGAAGAGGCCGAGGCCAAGTACCAGGCAGAGCTGTCCATGATGGAAGCCGAGGAGCGGCACGTCGGCGTCGCCCTGGGCGAGTGGTCGCTGACCGTGACCCCTAACACCGTCCCCTCCGGCGTCATCGAGTTCACCGCCTCCAACGGCGGGCCCGCAGACCCGCACGAGATGGTGATCTTCAAGACCGACCTCTCCATCCAGCAGTTGCTCGCCATCGCCGAGGCGAACCAGGACGAGCGCGGCTTCCTGCCCGAGGAGGGCGTGGAAGGCGTCGAGTTCATCGCCGAGATTGAGGAGTTCGACGTCGGTCAGGCCGCTTCCGGCGAGTACCTGCTCTTGCCCGGCCGCTACGTCCTCCTCTGCAACATCGTCGACGCGGACGAGATCGGCGATGACGGCCACCCGGAGGCCCACTTCCTCGAGGGCATGTGGGCAGAGTTCTTCGTGACGGAGGGCTAGGTCCCGGCCAGGAAGCCGGCGGAAGAAATGACGTTCCGGGGGTAAATGCGCCCCTTTACCCCTCGTCCCTCCTCCTGCACACTCTGGGTTCCTGCCAAGGCGGGAGCCCAGAGTGTTGCACGTCTGTTGGCCCTGCGTGAGGTCGAGAGGCGTGTCGCGCCCACTCCTTACCCCCGCGCCAGCAGCCACGCCACCAGCGCGGCCACGAAGCCCTCGCCGTACCCCGGCGCATGCCCGCTCCCCGACGACGCCCACAGCTCGACCGTGACCCCACCGGCGCACCCCGTCTCGACGCGGTACGCCTGCGTCTCGGCCCCCGGCACGTGCTCGTCCAGGTCGACGTCCGCGTACGGCTGCGCGTCCGAGGGCCACTCGCAGCCCGCCTTGCGGCTCCAGCGTTCGACCATCTCCCGCGCCCCGAGGTAGAACGCTCGCTCGCCCTTCGCGCCCGCCTCGGTTTCGTCGCCCTGGAACATGATCACGCGGTCCGCCGTCCCGTGGACGTGCAGCGCCGACACCGGTGGAGCGCCGTCGCAGCTCGATTCCTCGACGTAGCTCGTGCCGGCGAGGCTCGCCACGGCGCGGAGGCCCGGCAGCCCCTTGCACGCCATGTGGTGCGCCATGAACCCGCCGTTGGAGTACCCGAAGAAGTACACCGGCCCGAAGTTCCACGCCTCCCGTGCCTCCGCAACCAGCTCCGTCAGGTACGCGATGTCGTCCTCGCCCGACTTTCCGCCCTCGCAGCACTCGTCGGTGGGGTTCCAGAAGCGGCTGCCCTCGGCGCCCTGAACCCCGTTCGGCAGCAGCAGCGCGAACCCGTCCGAGTTCACGCGCATGTGCAGCGGCACGGACACCGACTGCCAGGCCGAGTCGCCCCCAAACCCGTGCAGCGACACGACCAGCGGCGTCTCCCCGTCGACAAACTCGACCGGCGTCACCAGCGCCGCGCGCTCCCCACGTCCGGCGTGCTCGACGTAGTGCACCTCGCCGCCCGAGGCCTCCACCACCGCGACGGTCCGCTCCACCACGTCGCCCGCCGGCAGCGACTTCTCCCCGTCCTTGGCGTCGGCCCACTGCTCCTTGTCGAGCGCGTCCCACTCCGCCTCGGCGTCGGCCTTCCCGACGTCCTGAGTCCGTTCGTCCGTGGGAGCATCGCCGCCGTCGCACGCAAGCAACGCAGCGGCCAGCAGGATGCAGACCGCCACAGCGCACCGCAAGGCGCTACATCCTATGCATGAATATCACGAAACGCTCGTCGAGCTTGAAGCCCACTGAATCCCAGTAGTCCAACGCCCACGGATGGTCCTTTCGGACATACGCGCCCACCACCTTCACGCCATTGAGCGCGAAGCGAGCCTTCACTTCCTCCAGGAGCGCACGTCCAATGCCCTGCCGCTGATACTGTTCTGCAACGGTGAGTCTGTAGATTGACCCGCGCCATCCGTCAAAGCCCCCAATGATGGTGCCGGTGATTTCGCCATTCGATTCTGCTACAAGGAACTCGAGTCCGGGCTCAGACACAGCGCGCTCGAGGTCTTCAGGCGTGTCGGTTGGGGTAGGCGCAGCAGGCGAAGCGGCCCATAGAGCAAGGACGCTTGCAACGTCTTCTCGGCGGCAATCCCTGATCGTCACTTCCCCTGTCGACATATCGAAAACCACCCTCGCAGCTTCCCCGACGGCCCGCGCCCTCGCCAACGGCCCCGCCGCCGGCGAGCATCACCCCAGCCGAACGCCCCCGCTCACCCCTCCAACTTCAGCAGCGCGGGCCGGATCCGCGTGTTCCAGTAGTCGCTGTCCCCCGCCTGCCGCAGCTCCTCGACGAGCGCCGCCGTCTCCGCGCCCACGGCCTCCGCGAGCTCCAGCGCCGGCCGCTCCCCGGCCAGCGCCGTCACCGCCGACCGCAGCTTCATCACGTACTCCGCCACCTCGAAGGCCGCCCGGTTGGACGCCGAGCGCGTCTGCAGCGCCTCCAGCTTCTCCAGCCACTCCAACCCCCGCTCGGCGTCCTCGAAGCGGTCTTCCATGTCGTTCGTCGTAGTCATGGGCCGTCCTCCACTGTCATCGACTGTGTCGTACAGCAAGGATAGAACGTCCCGCGGCCCCGGTGAAGCCCATGCGGGATGGAAGCCTCACCAAAACCTCTGCCGGCCAACCAGCGTCCCGCTACGACCCCGACTCGACGGGCGCCTCCACCGGCCACTCGACCACCTCGAACGACAGCAGCGACGAGTGTGTCGCCACCGGCGTCCCGCCGTCCGACCGGGCATGCCCGCGCTTGAACTCATCGCTGTTCACCCAGCGCAGAAAGTCCTCCTCGGAGCGCCACCGCGTGTACACGTAGTACCGAGTCTCGCCCTCCACGGGCCGCAGCAGTTGGAACCCCTCAAACCCTTCCATCCGCTCCACTTCCCCCGCCCGCTTGCCGAACCGCGCCTCCAGCTCCGCCCCCGCGCCCTCCGCCGGGGTGATCGCGTTGATCTTGACTACGCTCATTGTCGTCCTCCTGTTGCCCGTCCACATTTCGGAGCTTGCCCAAGCCGCGTGGGCCTGCCACGCCTCAAGCTCTTCCAACCCCCGTTCGGCATCCTCAGGCCGGTCTTCCATGCCGTTGGGCGTGGTCAGCCACCCCCCACCCGCTCACGTCATCGATGGTGCTGAAAATGAGTCAAGTGAACTACTAGTGGTCTCTAGTGCGAGAAACCTTAGCTTAGCCATTTGCAGAAGGCAAAGTATCGCCAAGCATATTCAAATCTAATGTGAGCCGAAGTTGTGGCTTCAGCGCTCAGAGACTCCTGCGACATCTCTCTAACTCCCGACAACTGTTTGAGGTCTCACCTCTACGCATGGCCATCGTCCATTCGGTTCTGTCTCACCGTACCACACCAATGGCGAACAGAGGCGAGGTATTTTCGGGGTCTCGCCGGCCATACCTGGCGCGTCGTGGTCTTCCCCAACCCACCCCCGCCCCCACTCGCCGCCCCCGCGCCCCACGGTGTACACTGGTCTCCTATCCACTCCCGCCATACTCTCCACGCCCCTGCACCATGCGCGGAGTGGTGAATGAGACCAAGGAGAAGCCTGTGTGCGGAATCGCGGGGTACGTCGGGCCGGCTGAAGCGCTGCCCGTCCTGCTGAACGCCCTCCACCGCGTCGAGTACCGCGGCTACGACTCCTGCGGCGTCGCCATCCTCAGCGGGCGCATTGAAACCGCCAAGGCCGTCGGCTACGTCGACGACCTCCGCGCCGCCATCGAGGACGCCAACGGCGCCGCGAGTGGCGCAGCGGCCGTCCCCGGCTCCCTCGGCATCGGCCACACCCGCTGGGCCACCGTCGGCTCCCCCTCGAAGCTCAACGCCCACCCCCACCTCGACTGCACCGGCCGCGTCGCCGTCGTCCACAACGGCAGCGTCGAGAACCACTACCCACTGCGCGAGGAGCTTCGCGCCCGCGGCCACCGCTTCCGCTCCGAGACCGACACCGAGGTCCTCGCCCACCTGTTCGAGGAGTCCGGCGGCTCCCCCGACGGCGTCGCCCAGGCCCTCGCCCGCGTCCACGGTCCCTACGCCATCGCCGTCCTCTTCGAGGGCTCGGACGCCATCACCGTCGCCCGCCGCGGCAGCCCGATCATCATCGGCCTCGGCCACGGCGAGAACATGGTCGGCTCCGACGTCCCCGCCGTCCTCGACCGCGCCCACGGCTTCGTCCACCTCGAGGACGGCGACATCGCCACCGTCACCGCCGGGGTGGTCGAGATCCGCCACCGCGGGGAGCTCGTCCGCCGCCGCGTCCACCACGTCAACTGGGGCCCGCAGGACGTCGACAAGGGCGGCTACGCGCACTTCCTGCTCAAGGAGATCCACGAGCAGCCCCGCGTCCTGCGCGACACCCTCGCCGGCCGCATCACAACCGACGGCCGCGTCACCCTTGACCTCGATCTCGACCGCCACCCGCAGCCGGAGGAGCTCTTCTTCCTCGGCTGCGGCTCCGCCTCCCACGCCGCCATGGTCGGCGAGACCTTCTTCGCCTCCCTCACCGACACCCGCGTCCAGGCCCTCGTGGCCTCCGAAATGGTGCGCCCCAGGCACCGCGGCCCCGGCGCGTGGAGCGTCCTCGTCTCCCAGTCCGGCGAAACCGCCGACACCGTCGACGCCGCCCGCGACGCCCGCCGCGCCGGCCACTTCACCCTCGCCCTCACCAACGTGCCGGAGAGCAGCATCACCCGCACGGCCCACGCCACCCACCACCTCCGCGCCGGCCAGGAGGTCAGCGTCGCCTCATCAAAGACCTACCTCGCGCAGCTCGCCGGCCTCTACCTCCTCGGCCTCGCCCTCTACCCGCCCGCCGAGCGCCCGCGCCGCAAGCTCGCCGCCGCCCTGCGCAAGCTCCCAGAGGCCGTCCAGCAGGCCCTCGCCATGTCCCCCCAGCTCGAGCAGCTCGGCACGCGCCTCGCGTCGGCCGAGCACGCCTTCATCATCGGCAAGGGCATCAACTACCCCACCGCCCTCGAGGGCGCGCTCAAGTTCAAGGAGGTCGCCTACCTCCACGCCGAGGGCTACGCGTCCGGCGAGCTCAAGCACGGCCCCTTCGCTCTCCTCGGCCCCGACACCCCCGTCATCGCCATCATGCCCCGCGACGATACCTACGACCGCATGCTCGTCGCCGTCGAGGAGGTCCACTCCCGCGGCGCCCCCATCATCGCCCTCACCGACTGCGACAACGCCGAGCTCCAGAGCATCGCGCAGTCAGTCGTCTGCCTGCCGCCCACGGAGCCGATGTTCACGCCCGTCGTCGGCACGGTCGCCCTCCAGCTCATGGCCTACTACTGCGCTCTAGCCAAGGGCTGCCCCATAGACCGCCCCCGCAACCTCGCCAAAAGCGTCACGGTGCACTAGCCGCGCCCTCCCGGTAGGGTCGTAGGGGCGTTTCGCGAAACGCCCGTCCGGCCGCCAGGCCGGAACCCCGACAAGCCCAACCCCACGCGCTCACCCTGAGCAACGCCGCCACCCTCTCCATCCCGGCGGAGGCATGTCCCGCAACCCGATACGGGGCCAGGATCCAGGGGCGGAGCGGGGCCGTTCGCCCTGAGGGAAATCGAAGGGGGAACGGGGGGCCTCAGCCCCCGCGGAAGTCCACCCATCTCGACCTCAGCCCCCACGACGCCGCCCCCGCGCCACGATGTGGTACGCTCCCCTCACCGCACACGACGGCCAGAGCGCCAGCCGGGAGGAGAGAACATGGCAGAGAAGCAAATCGTCGCATTCGGAGCGGTCAGGACCGCCGGGGCCGCCATGGACCAGCTCTCCAGCTACGTCCTCTCCCTCGTCGACAAGCCCAAGCCCCGGGTGTGCTGCATCCCGACAGCCACCGGCGACTCGCCCGCCGACCTCGTGCGGTACTACGGCATCTTCCATTCTAGCGTCTGCGAGCCCACGCACCTCGAGCTATTCAACCGCACGGTGCGCGACATCCGCGAGTTCCTCGTAAGCCAGGACGTCATCTTCGTCCTGGGAGGCAACACGGCGAACATGCTGGCCATCTGGCGCGTCCACGGCGTCGACGCCGCACTGCGCGAGGCCTGGGAGGCCGCCGTCGTGCTCTGCGGCGGCAGCGCGGGCTCCCTCTGCTGGTTCGAGTGCGGCACCACCGACTCCTACGACAAGAACCAGCTCCATCCGCTCCACGACGGCCTCGGCTTCCTCCCCTACTCCCACTGCCCCCACTACAACGCCGAGGACCAGCGCCGGCCCCTCTACCACCGCCTCATCGCCGAGGGCTTCCCGCCCGGCTACGCCGTCGACGACGGCGCCGCCATCCACTTCATCGGCACACAGCCGCACCGTGCGGTCAGCGGCAGGGAAGGCGCCAACGCCTACCGAGTGGAATTGCGGGACGGCCAAGTAGTGGAGACCTCCCTGGACCCCGTCCCAATCTGGTAGCCAAACCCTCAGCGAGGGGAGGCCGTCCGCCCCCCACCGCAACCGTCATCCCGGCGAATGCCGGGATCCAGAGGTGGTGAGCTGCCGTTCGCCCTGAGCCTCTCGAAGCCCCCAACCCGTCTTCCTGCGCAGGCAGAGCCTGCCCTCGCGAAGGCGGGGGAATCCCGACGAGCGAACCCTGTCGGCATCGTAGGGGCGATTCGCGAATCGCCCGTCCGGCCCTCAGGCCGGAACCCTTGGGAGGGAAGGGGCCGTTCGCCCTGCACCCGTCGAAGCCCCCACCCCGTCGTTCCTGCGGAGGCAGAGCCTGCCCCCGCGAAGGCGGGGGAACCCCGACGGACAGGCCACGCCCGTTGGGAAAGGCCCGCTACCCCGCGTCCTCCCCCACCAGCTCCGCGTCGCCACGGGCCACGCTCAACCCCAGCCACGCGTACCACGCGTACACCGGCAGCGCCACGTACACCGCCACCCGGTACATGATCGTCAGGTCGTGGATGTGCTCCGCCAGCAGTAGCGACACCACGCCCGCAATCGCCGCGAGCGCCGCCACCACGGCCAGCCACTTGCTCGCGCCGCCGGCATACCGGCCGTAGACGCCGACCGCCAGCGCCAGCGCGCCCACGAACCCCACGAAGCCCCCCATCACGCGAATGCCCGCCTGCACCGACTGTATCGTCACCGCCATGAACTCCAGCTGGGCGGGGCCCAGGGTCCCATGGGTCAGCTGGTGTACGATCATGTGGTTCAGCCCGCGCCCGAGGATCACGCCGACGAACGCCACCGTGATCGCGATGATGCCTCCCTGCATCAGCACGCTCGCCGCTGTCTTGCCGTCGACCGAGCGGAACAGGTGCCAGAACCCCGTCAGCGCCAGCAGCGATCCCACCGCCGTCAGTATCGCCGTCGTGTGCGCCAGCGACGCGTACTCCGCCAGGTTCTTCACCCGCGCCAGCGCCCCCGCGTCGAACCCCGTCCCGAACACCGGCCCGTTCGGCGAGAACACCCCAACCACCACAATCAGCGCCCCGCCCAGCGCCAGCGCCCAGCCGGCCAGCTTGTTCGCAGACATCGCGCCCATCTCCCCTCCCATCGATTGACCCTGGCGTCCCCGACGCCCGTCGCATCAACCCGCCCGCAATCTAACAGCCCGCTTACAGCGAAATCAATACACACAACGCGCCAAATGCACACGTTCCTTTCACGATATCACCCTAACCCCGTCGTTCCCGCGAAGCCTACGCCGCGCAACACACCGTCCGGCACGCGCGCATGCCAAAGAAACAGCTCAGGCAGAAACACACGCGGGTCCCGCCCTCCTCATCCTCATCATCGTGGCCAGAAAGATTCTCCCTGCCCTCCTTGAGGAAGAAGGGCACCAGGAACAGGGCCGCAACCGGGTCGGCCCACCACCACGCGAACAGGCTGTTGAGCCCCAGTCCCACCAGGATCGTCACGTCCTGCAGGTCGCAGAACAGGCTCTCCATCGCCTCCGCCCGCAGCGACCGCGACTGCATCCGCGCCGCGATGCGCATCTTCGCCACGTACAACGCCGACATCACGACGGCGCTCGCGACGACGATTGCGATCCCCACCAGGCTCGGCTGCGGCTCCGGCAGCCACCCCACAAGGTTGGCCCCCGAGTGCAGCACGATGTACCCCGCCAGCAGGAAGAAGCTCAGCCCCAGCAGCCGTTGCGCCCGCCGCTCCGCCGCCTCCGCCTGCGACTCGTCCAGCCGCATCTTCAGCTGCCACACCAGCACCCCGCCCGCCAGGAACTCGACGATGCTGTCCAGCCCGAAAGCCAGCATCGCAACGCTCCCCGCCGCCGCACCCGCCCACAGCGCAACCACAGCCTCCACCAGGTTCCACACCAACCCGACGGTCACCAAAACCAGCGCCGTCCTGCGAAGGGAATCAGATTCAAGCGTCAAGAATGCCCTCCCCCTCTGTCACATAACCTACCTTGCAAACTGCCGGGCCCGGGTCACAACAGAATGTCGGCACACTAGAGGATAGCGGCAATCACAGTCAATAGCCCGCAAGGGTTCTCCCCCTTCACGCTGCGCGCGGTTCCGCAGCCCGCGAGCACAGCTCTTCAACACAATGCTCGCCTGGCTCAGTGAACTCCAGGAGCCCCCACACCGTCGTTCGTTCACTACAAGGCTGAGGACACCGTCTGACTGGCCCCGGGTCCCCATCGCACATGGACAACTCTTACGGGCATTGCACGGCAGCGCGGAGGGAACGGGTTCTAGGGGTTGAGCAAGCGGATGTCCCCCATGAAACTCTCAAGCGTTTGAAGTGAAGGCCTTATAGCGGCGGGGTACCTCTGGTGCAGGGAGGCTGGAACTACAAGTTGAACGTTGGCACTAAGCATTTCCTGGAATTGATTCACAGACACGCCTTCCTGAAGTGTAAACAGATGCTTTACGCCAGTCGTCCCTTGCTGTAGTCCTGACTGCCAGCATCATCAACTGTTCCGCGGGACGAGCTTTACGTCTATCGTTGAAAGATATTCTCCCTATGGAAGGCGAGAAACTCCTCCCCAACCCCGAATTTCTTAGGGAGATGAATCGGCTTACCCCTGTAAGACTCAATAGCCGTGGCAAAGAACTCATCGCGCTCTGCAGCGAGATTGGCGGATATCCGCACGGTCAAGTCCTCTTCGATGGTGATTAGACCAGCGTCGAAGGCACGGTCATGCAGGGCCGACAGCGCCAAGCCGTTTCTAGGGTTCAACCTGTGAAGTTTCTCCAAACGCCACGGCACTATGTGGCTTGCCACAAGAAGGGTGGGGACTGACAACCCAGTGATACAACACCGTCCGCTGTATGCGCTCAAGACCATAGAACGAAAGAAGCTCTGACCAATCCGCTCCGTGGTTTGCACTATCTTGTCTTCCCCAACGCGGTCTATGACCTCGTATTCCAGCGTTTCACTTGTTGGTGCCGCTAGACCCTCTGCATCCATCAGAGCCCTTTGGCACTCTAAGGCAAAGTTTGCCGAGTCGCCTTCCATTTCCTTCCACATTTCCCGGTCGGCGGCAGTCGCCTTTTTGAGACCGACGCGCCCGGTGGACGTAATGGCGGGGTCAAGGCTGGCAATATTGCTGAGCTTCATTGCGAGGGAGGAGGGTGATCTACCAAGTGCATCAGCAAGCCTAACAATTTCAGGATTCCCGCTATGGAACCTACCAAAAGGCAAACGGCAGTACAAAGCAAACGCTACAAGTAAGTGTTGGCGTGTCCAAGACAACCGAGTGGGCATCTCCAGCTCTCCTCAAGAAAACTGCAAGGGTTAGGGGTATTGGCTCAACTCCTCAGCTTCTGGACCGAGGGCCCACCAAGGTGCATCGGGACACCAAGTTGCAATCGAGACCTCCCAGTGGCAGATGTACCCTTCTTTCACGTCAGTGTAGCTGCCATCTCGGGGGTCGGGCAGTCCCCATAAGAACTCATTGGTAAGTATCACTGTGCCATCTGGGCCAATGTGCGCCAATGCGGTATCGTCGCAACGGCTGCCTATAACCGCGACTCGGCTTCGTGACAGGATTGTCAGCAAGCGATCATTGGAGCCCGGCAGGCTGTGTTCTGGAACTACAATTTCACCACCCAACGCAGGACGAAGGAAGAGATCAGGCCAGCCAACTGCCGTGGTTAGATCGGACAGACCAATGTCCAGAATGCCTTTCTCATCGAACCCGAATTTCGCGGTGTAGTAGGTTCGCTCGGCCCAAGTCAAAGAGGTCCAGTGCTGGATGACAGATCTTATTCCGACGATTTCACCTGAGTCTTCATTGGTTATGATGATCCAGCCTTGGTTAACCAACTCCCCCATAGTTTTGCCGTATGCCAAGATTGCCATGTTGGAACCTTTCAGTACGATCTTCAGAGTGCAACACTCCCTTTAGCTTTGGCTAACGCTCCCACGCTGTCCGCTACCCCAGCGCCGCGCCTGCGAGGGGACTCAGACTCAAGCGCCAAGAAAGCCCTCCCCCTCTGCTCCGTAACCTTCCCCTCGATCTGCCGGGCCCGGGCCACAACAGAATGTCGGCACACTAGAGGAGAGCGGCAATCACAGTCAATAGCCCTTGGGCCCCCTCACGCCGCGCACCCCCACGCCCCCTCCCGTCGTTCCCGCGAAGACTGCAACCTCCCCCTCCGCTAGCGTCATACCGGCTTTTGCCGGTATCCAGGGGCGGCGAGGCCCACTTGCCCTGAGCCCGTTGAAGGGCTTGATGACGGCCACGTACCTACACCAAGAACGTCCATCTCTTGGAGGGACGTATACTACATAGTGGGCGCATTCCCCCCTTACAGGCTCCAATACGCATTCACAGTTGAGGGTTCAACATGATTGAAAGACCCAACCGCGAGACCAGATCTGACCGTCGGAGACGGGAACGGGAGACGGGTTGGAGCATTGAATGGCAAAACGATACAAAATTCTTGACTTTGTTCGTCAACCCTGGCGTAGCCTTCATGGATTGCGTGTGGTTGCAGAGCGTCATCATCCGGCTCCTCGTTCTATTTCAGCATCGAGACCGCATTTCAGAATTCGTGCAAGCAAACAGCGCTAGGGGTAACCTGTTACCCGAATGGTATGTAGTTGCGGTACACGACCATCTACGTACATCAGACATGCGTCCATTAATCAAGAAGTTTCAAGAAGCGTTTGCTACCTATCTCTCGGAAGAAACAGTTCATGACTTGAACTTCATGGCGAACACACGTAACGCCTTAGGACACGCCTACATTCAAGCGGGTCAGCACATCGACCGTGGTACTCAATCCGGAGCCAGATTGAGATATGCTCCACGAAACATCAAGGCATTTGGAGAAGCAAGTGAGGATGACTTCGTGGAGTTGGAGATAGTTGCCGACATGAGATGGATGGAAGCTCACCACACCAAGGTTTTCCGATTGTTCGGAGTAATTGAGAACATTGCGACAAGTCTTGGGGTCCCGAGCGGGATGATTTACTGAGCCGGGCATTTCTAGTTTGCAGATACCCCCCCGTCACGCCGCCCGCTTCCGCGACGCTTGCGCCCCCTCCCGCCCCCGCGCCAGCGCCCGCCACACCGTCCGCTCGCTCACCCCGAACCGGCGCGCCAGCGCCGACGCCGGCAGCCGCTCCCGACGCCGCGCCTCCAGGATCTCCCCGTCCCGCCGGTCCCGCTTCCCCCGCCGCCGCCAGTCCGGGTCGTCGTACTTGCACACCGCCCGCGGGCACCGCAGGCACGACCGCGACACCTCGCACCCGTCGTCCCGGTACTGGTAGCTCTCGGGCAGGACCTCCGGTCGCAGCTCTCGTTGCCTTCGTCCCACGGCGCTCCCCTTCCTCACGCATCTCTCCATCGCGGCCTTCCCGCGCGCCAAGTCCCCCTCCTCCGTTCGTCCTGAGGGAAATCGAAGGGTGAACGGAGGAGGCATCTGGTTTCCCTATCCCCCGTCGAACGCCACCCGGCCACGAGCGGCCCGCGGCGCGCTCCCCGCCGCCCGCACCGCCAGCGCCAGGCTCATCAGGTAGTCGTCGTGCCCCCGCGACGCCTCCACAAAGAAGTCCATCGTCTGGTTCACCCGGTACCGCGCCTGCGCCAGTTCCATCTCCCGCCGGAACTCCACGTGCTCCGCCGACCCGTCCCCCGCGTACGCGCTCAGCCGGCCCGAGTTCACCGCCGCCAGCAGATCGAACCCCAGCGACGACTTGCTCCCCGCCGTGAACACAAACGGCTCGACCGCCCCGCCCATCGCCCGCACGAGCCCGCTCGCGATCCCCGTCCCAAGCCCCGTCGCGTCCACCACCACCCGCCGGCACCGCCACCTCCGCTGCAGCAGGTCCACCAGCGACCCCGTCAGCGCATGGTGCGGCTCCCCCGTCCACCGGTAGTGCTCGACCACCCGCACGACGGGCGCGTCCGCCCGCAACCCGTACTCAACCTCCCCAATCGTCACGACGGTCGAGTCCCGCCCGCCCCGCTCCGCCGGCCGTTCGCCCTGAGCCTGTCGAAAGGCCTGATCCGCACCCAATCCAGAGCTCTCCCCCCACGGCTCCCCCGCCACGTCGACGCCCGCCACGTACGAACACCCCGGCCGAGGCCCCCGCAGCCGCCCGTGCGAGCCCTCCAGCCGCGCCAGCTGCGACCGCGAGAACATCCCCTCCCCCGCCGCTATCGGCAGCAGCCGGTACTGCGTCCGAAACAGCGGGTGCCCCCCCCCCAGCCGCTCCCGCTCCCCCTCCACGTACGCCCGGTACAGCGGGTCGACCGCCGCCACGGCCTCCCAGTCGAACGCGAAGTGCCGCCGGATCCCGTCCCGCCGCTCCATCTCGACGTTCTCCGCCGCCATCGATTCCAGCAGCGTCGCCCCGTCCCACGGCGTGCCGTACAGCGCCGTCGTCGCGTTGCCCGTCGCCCCCATCGGCCGGAACTCCTTGAAGAACTTCTCCGCGTCCACGTCCTGCGCCTCGTCCATCTCCAGCAGCACGTCCGCCGTCGCCCCCACCACGTTCGCCGAGGGCTCCGCGCTCAAAAACGTCTGCTGCGCCCGCCCCACCCGCACGATGTTCCCGCCCTCCATCCGCCACCCCAGCGGCAGACGGGCATCCTTCAGCCGCTCCCTCAGCCGCCGGAGGCTCACCAGCGCCTGCGGGCTGAACGTCGGCGCCGCCTTCACCAGACTCCCGCCCCTCTTGGAGAACCCAGAGAGCAGCCACACGCCCGTCTGCGCGCTGATCTCGTTCTTGCCCCCCTGCCGCGCAATCTCGACAGTGAACGTCAACCCCTTTCGTTCCCGCGCGCTCTCGAACACGGCAAAGGCAACCTGCGACTGGTACCGCCTCAACACCGGCAACCCCGACACCCCAACCCCCTTCCTCACCTCTGACCCCAACTCTCCATACCGGCGAAAGCATGCCCCGTACCCCGATACGGGGCCGGTATCCAGGGGGGTGCGGGGCCGGGGGGTGGCCGTTCACCCTGAGGGAAATCGAAGGGCGAACGGACGCCGGACGCCCCCCCCTCACGCCACAAACCGCAGCACCACCTGCACCACAACCGCCCCAACCACCAGAAAGATCAGCCCGTTCACCCGGTCCTTCACCTCCTTCAACCCCTCCTCCAGCCCCCGCACCCGCTCGCGCATCTGCACGTCAAACGCCGACACCGGCGTCAGCTCCGCGTCCGGCCCGAACCGCGGCGGCGCCCACCCCAGCCCGCCGAAGCGCGGCCGCAGCCGCCGCAACGCCCGCTCCAGCGCCCCCCTACCCCTCGGCCGCGTCACGGAACTCCCCCAGTCCCAGCGCCGCGCCGAAGCTGTTGACCAACCCCGCCAGGCTCCCCGCCAGGTCCTCCTCGGACTGCGGCGACATTCGGTAGCGCAGCGCCGCCATCCGCACCAGCGACCCAATCCCCCGGGACAGCAGGTCCAGCCGCTCCGGCTTCTCCCGCAACATCGAGAACAGCCGCGACCGCAGCGCCGCCATCTCCTCGTCGACGCCCTCCACCACCCGCGCCGAGGGCAGCAGCAGCCGCTCCGCCTCCGTCAGCGCCGCCGCGTAAAATCCCTCGTCCCCGTGCGGCTCACTCATCCCAGTCATCGCCGTCCTCCGACAGCAGCGCCAGCAGCGCCGACAGCGATTCCGGCGGGATGGTCTCCGCCACCCGCAGCACCGCGATTGCCAGCATGTACGCCACCTTGTCCCAGTCCTCCGACCCGATTACGCTGTCCAACGATCCCATCTCCTGCCTCACTTCCTTTCGCGCATCACCAGCGCAGTCATGTACAGCGCCGCCGCCAGCGAGATCCCCACCGCGGCGGCCTCCAGCCCCGGACTCCGCCCCACCGCCCCGAACCGCGACGCCACCAGCGGGTGCATCGCCCCAACCGCCAGCGCCGCGTTGATCACCACCATCGCGGCGAGCGCCGCCCGCCGGGCCCGCCCCCGCGCCGTCGCCACCCCGTCACTCCGCGACAACCGCCAAAGCTCCCGCACGAAGTGCATCGAGTTAAATCCCGCGGAAAGAACGATGAGCGCGCGTTCCAGGAGCAAGGCTCCTGTCCAGTAGTCCAAACCCTGCTCCTCCGGACGTCAGTCCTGTAGCTGAATGAGAACAAAAATAGAACATACATTCGCCACACGCAAGCCGGAAATGGCACACTCATGGCATCCCCCACCCCCTCCCCCACACGCGCGTCATTCCTGCGCAGGCAGGAACCCAGAGGGGCGCGGCGGCGGGGCACCCGCACCACCAACCAACGTCGCCACTCCCACACCCCCACGCCTCCATACCGGCGGAGGCCGGTATCCAGTGGCGGGGCATCCTCACCACCAACCACCCTCCCTACTCCAACCCCCTCCCCGTCGTTCCTGCGAAGGCAGGAACCCCGACAAACGGGACGCACGCTGACGCCCCTGAATATGGGGAGGGGCAAGGGTGGCCGTTCGTCCTGAGGGAAATCGAAGGGCCCCCGCCCCCATCGTGACGCCAAAACCCGCCCGCGCTACCATTGGTGCGGCGGCCTCGTTCGCGCCCAACGCCCCCGCCATAGCCCGGCCCCGCACAACATTGAAAGAGGGTTGCCATGTCCCGGACACGTATCCTGTTCACCCTTGCCGGCCTCGCCGCCGTCCTGCTGGCGTCCGCGTCCGTCTACCTCTATCGGGAGCTCGATCGCGCCAACGACAGCCTCCGGGCGGCGCGGACGTCTTTGGAAGACACCGCCGAGACCCTGCACCAGACTCGGGCAACCCTCGCGGATGCCGGCACGGCCCTCGCCGCCCGGTCCGCGGCAAACGGCCGGCTCCGGCAGGACAACGCCGCCCTCCGGCGAGACAAGGCCGGCCTCCAGTCCGACAGGGACGCCCTCGCCGGCTACCTCAACGGTGCCCTGCAGCGGAACGCCGCCCTCGCCGACGACCTGCAGGCCGCCGCGAATGCCCACGCAGCGCTTCAAGGGGAGTTGGTCGCGGCGGAGTCGCAAATATCGGCCTTGTCGGGGGAGAAAACAGAGGTGGAAGGTCTGCTCGGAGAAATGACCCAGCGGTTCGAGGCCAGCGACGCCGGCTACACCGCCCTCCAGGCGCAGCACCGCCGCCTGCGGCAGGCGGCCGGCGACGTCACGGAGCTGGAAACCCGTGCCGGTGACCTGCGCACTGAGATTGCCGAGCTGGAGGAGCGTCGCCGCCCGCTATTCCTCGCCATGCAGCGGCAGCAGGTCGAGGGCTTCCTCTGCACCGGCAGCATGGAGCCGGTGCTCACCTGCCTCGACACGGCCACGTGGATGCGCGACTTCGCCCCCGGGGAGATCGTCGTCGGCGCCGTCATCAACTACGACAACAGCGCCTGCTGGGGCGATGCGGCCGTCGGAAGGACCGCTCACCGCGTGGTCGACATCCAGGTCGTCGACGGCGTCCACCACTACTGGCCCAAGGGCGATGCCCACGCCCACCCCGATGGCTGCTGGGTGCCCCACACCGCCGTCAACGGCTACATCATCGAGTTCCACAAGAACACCGTCCCGGCCAACGCAGAGCTGCGCGACAACGTCAACGCAGCGCTGGCCGCCTACACCACCGCTTGGGAGGCCTACCTGGACGCCATCGAGGCAAACTGCGGCCACCGCGAACCCCACCGCTGCAGCGTCTCCCTCACCACCACCCTCGGCCAGCAAGCCCAGTCCCTCTGGCGAGTGGCCGAGGCGGCCTCCGCCTACTACAGTTGCTGGTACGCCAACGCAACCGCCTCCCAATACCCCGGCCACATCCCCTACACCTGCTAGCCGCCCCACCCCCTCCATACCGGCGAAGGCCGGTATCCAGGCGGGGCGCGGGGCACCCTTTCCCCCCCACTAACATCCCCATGCCGCCAACCTCGGCCCGAATCAACTACAATCCCCCCATGCCAAACGTCCTCCGCAGCCTCCCGCTCCTCGCTGCCGCGTGCGCCGCAGCCCTCCTCGCGGCGTGCGGCCCGCCCGGCGACACCCCCACGCCGACGCCCACCCCGGCGCTCACGCCCACGGCCACCGCCGTCACCACGCAGGTGCCCGAGGTCGTGCCCACGCCCGACGCCGCGCCGTCGCCCGTCCCCGTCCCCACGCCCACGCCCGACGTCACCCTCACCCCCACGCCCGCTCCCGATGCCCCAACCGGTACGCCCGTGCCCGTGCCAGTCCCCACCGTCACGCCCATCGCCGCCGCAACCGTCATATTCGATTCCGACGCGCTGATCGCCTTCGAGCTTGACCCCCTCATAGCGCTCTACGAAGCCACCGGCGGCGACAACTGGACCGACAACACCAACTGGCTCAGCGACGAGCCCCGCGGCACATGGCACGGCGTCACCACCGGCGACGACGGCCGCGTCACCGAATTGGTCCTCGATGGGAACAACCTGCGCGGGCGGATTCCCGGCGCGTTGGGCGCCCTCGAAAAGCTGACCCGCCTGTCGTTCAAGGGCAATCAGCTGACCGGGAGCATTCCGCCGGAACTCAGTGACCCTACCGGCCTGAAGGTGCTGAACTTGGGGCGCAATCAGTTGATCGGGCAAATCCCTCTGGAGCTCGGCTCCCGCACGAGCCTGACGGAGCTTGACCTGCATTCAAACGAGTTGACCGGCGAGATCCCCGTCCAATTGGCCCACCTCGCCAACCTCACCCACCTGAGGCTCGGCGGCAACGATCTGACCGGCAAGATCCCCGTCGAACTGGCCACCCTCTCCAGCCTGACCGAGCTGGACCTCATGGGCAACAATCTGACCGGCGAAATCCCCGTCGAACTGGCCACCCTGACCAACCTGACCCGTCTGTCCCTCAACACCAACGATTTGACCGGTTCAATCCCAACGGAACTTACGGCGTTGTCAAACCTGCAATTCTTGTCCTTATTCGGCAACAAGTTGACCGGCGGCATTCCAGCGGAGCTGGGCGGCATGGCCAGCCTGGTGGACATCAACCTCTTCGATAACCAACTGAGCGGGACCATACCTCCGGAACTCGCCAACCTGTCCAACTTGGAATCCCTGCAGATTTATCAGAACCACTTGACCGGCAATATCCCGCCGGAGTTGGTAAGGCTGTCCAATCTGGAAGTCCTGACAGTGGATAGCAACCGGATGAGCGGGACCATCCCCCCGTTTCTCGGGGAGATGTCCAGCCTCAGGTGGATTAACCTGGCCGATAACCAGTTCAGCGGGACCATACCGCCGGAGTTGGGCAACCTGCCCAATCTCGAATACCTGAACGTCGTCTCAAATCAACTGGTCGGCGCAATCCCCCACGAACTCACCGGCCTGTCGGGTTTGAAATATTTCTATTTCTACGGCAACGATGGCGTCTGCGTTCCCACGGACGCCGCCTTTCAGGCGTGGCTGCGCAATATCCCGGCTAGGTCCATCAACATCCAAGCCTGCATGCCTGAGGAAGTAGGCCCCTCGTCGCCCTAACTCCCCCCTACTCCTTGTACCCCGGGTCCTCCCGGTCCAGCCGCCGCAGCAGCCACACCCTCACCCGCGCCATCCCTCTCCCCGCTACCGTCATTCCCGCCCCCCACACCCCCTACGCCTCCATACCGGCGAAGGCCGGTATCCAGGGGCGAGGGGCACACCCTCCACCAACCACCCCACCCACCCAAAGAAAAAGGGCCCCACCCGTCGTTCCTGCGAAGGCAGGAACCCCGACAAGCGGAAACCCTTTGACTCACACCCACCTATTTATGCAAGGGACCACCGAGAGCTACCTACTCCTTGTACCCCGGGTCCTCCCGGTCCAGCCGCCGCAGCAGCCACGCCCACTCCAGCGCCGCGTTCGCCCCGTCAAACAGCGACGCCGTCTTCTCAATCGCCTCCACCGGCGCCTGCCGGATCGCCTGCCCCGTGCTCTGCGCCAGCACCTGCACCTTGCACGCCAGCTCCAGCATCCACATCCGCGTCCACGCCTCGCCGACGCTGCTCCCCACCGTCAGCAGCCCGTGGTTCCGCAGGATCATCGCGTTCTTGTCGCCCAGGTCCGTTACCAGCCGCTCCCGCTCCTCCACGTCCAGCGCCACCCCCTCGAACTCGTGGTACGCCACCCGGTCGTGAAACTGGTACGCCTCCTGCTGCAGCGGAACCAAACCCTCCTCCAGCGTCGACACCGCCATCCCGTACGGCGTGTGCGTATGCATCACGCACGACACGTCGTCCCGCGCCCCGTGGACCGCCGAGTGGATCACGAAGCCCGTGTAGTTGATCCGGTGCTTCCCCTCGTCCAGCACGTTCCCGTCCATGTCGATCTTCAGCAGGTTTGACGCCGACACCTCGTCGTACCCCAGCCCGTACTCATTGATGAGGAACTGCCCCTCCGCGTCCGGCGCCCGAGCGGTGATGTGGTTGTAGATGAGCGTCGTCATCCCGAAGTGGTGCGTCAGCCGGTACGCCGCCGCCAGCTCCACCCGGGCCCCCCACTCCCCCGCCGAATACCCTCGATTCCTCTCCGCAGACGCCGCCATCGCCATCTCCTCACCGTCGTGCCAAACTGCCGTCAGCCTGCCCGCGATTATACCCTCGCGCCGCCCCGTCGTTCCTGCGAAGCCTGTCCCGTACCCCGATACTGGGGCGGGAACCCCGGCGAACGCACACGCCCGTCGAAGCCTGTCCTGAGCCTGCCGTAGGGGGCCTCTGGAAGGCGCCCCCCTACGCCCCCCGCAGCGCCGTCAGCCGCCCCTCGACGTCCTCCGCTTCCGACGCCAGCCGCTCCCACTCCGCCCACAGCGACGCCGCCTCCGCCTTCAGTGCCCGGTACTCCTCCCCCGACGACGCCACGCGCGCCGGGTCCTTGTACAGTTCCGGCCGCGCGAACGCCGCCTCCAGCTCCGAGATCCGCCCCTCCCGCTCCCCCAGCGTCGCGTTCACCCGCTCGATCGCCAGCGCCAGCCGCCGCGCCTCCGACGTCAGCGTCCGCCGCTCCACCTCGTCGTCGCTGATCGGCTTCCCCGTCCGCGTCCGCGCCTGCCCCCGCCCGTCGCCGGCGGCGCTCGACGCGCCGTTCCCCCGCGCCCCGTTCCCCCGCGCGACGCCCTCGCGCGCGCCCGCCTCCGACTGCTTCCGCCACAAATACCCGTCGTAGTCGCCCGGGTACACCGTCGGTCGACCGCCGTCGATCTCGATGATCTTGTTCGCCGCCTGCCGGATCAGCGTCCGGTCGTGCGTGATGAAGCAGATCGTCCCGTGGTAGTCCCCCAGCGCGTCCGCCAGCGCCTCCCGCGACGCGATGTCCAGGTGGTTCGTCGGCTCGTCCATCAGCAGCAGGTTCGTCGGCTGCAGCAGCAGCTTCGCCAGCGCCACTCGCGCCTTCTCGCCGCCGGACAGCACCCCAATCGGCTTCTTCACGTCGTCCCCGCTGAACAGGAACCCGCCCAGGATCGTCCGCAAATTCTGCTCGGACGCCCGAGGCGCCGCCTGCATCAGCTCGTCGATGACCGTGTTCCGCGCGTTCAGCAGCTCCAGCACGTGCTGCGCGTAGTAGTTCGTGACCACGTTGTGCCCCGTCTTCCGCTCCCCCGCGTCGATCGGCTCGACCCCCGCCAGGATCTTCAGCAGCGTCGTCTTTCCGGCCCCGTTCGGCCCCACCAGCGCCACCCGGTCCCCCCGCTCCAGCGTCAGCTCCATCCCCCGGTACACCTCGACCGCCCCGTACGACTTGCCCACGTTGCGCAGCGATATGACCTCGTTGCCGCTCCGGGGCGGCGCCGGGAACGAGTACCGCACCTTCCTCGTCACCCGGGGCAGCTTGATGATCTCCATCTTCTCCAGCTGCTTCAGCCGGCTCTGCACCTGGCTCGCCTTCGTCGCTTTCGCCCGGAACGCCTCCACAAACCGCATCTGCTTCTTGATCTCGCGCTGCTGCCGAGCCGCCGCCGCGCGCTTCGTCTCCAGCGCGCTCTCCCGCGCCACCAGGTACTCGTCGTAGTTCCCCACGAACAGCGCCACCTCGTCCTGCTCGATGGCCAGCACCTTCGTCGCCGTCTGGTTCAAAAACGCCCGGTCGTGCGACGTGATCACCACCCCGCCCCGAAACCCCGACAGGTACCGCTCGAACCACAGGTTCGCCTCCAGGTCCAGGTGGTTCGTCGGCTCGTCGAGCAGCAGCAAATTCGGCTTACGGAACAGCGTCCGCGCCAGCCCCGCCCGCATCACCCACCCGCCGCTGAACTCGCCCATCGGCCGAGAGAAGTCGCTCGTCTTGAACCCCAGCCCTGACAGGATCGCCTTCGCCTCGTGCTCCCGGTCCTCGCCGCCCGCCGCCTCCAGCGCCTCGTCGAGCTCCGCGAGCCGCTCCAGCAGCTCCCCCTGCCGCTCGATGTCCGTCTCCGACGCCAGCGCCTCGTGCGCCTCCGCGATCTCCGCCACCAGCGCCTTCGCCTCCGCCCGCGCCGCTAGCACCTCGTCCAGCAGCGCCTTGCCGCTGAACGACTCCGGCTCCTGCCTCAAATACCCGACAGTCACCCCCCGCCGCCACGAAACGCTGCCCGACTCCGGCGCCATCTCCCCCGACAAAATATCCAGCAACGTAGTCTTCCCGGACCCATTGGCCCCCACCAACGCCACCCGGTCCCCACCATCAACATTCAAAGTAAGCCCGCTAAAAAGCGACCTATCCCCAAACCCCTTCGATATGTCAGAAGCAAATAACATCACACAAATCCCAACCCATCATACTATCCCCACCACCCCCAGTCGTTCCTGCGCAGGCAGAGCCTGCCCCCGCGAAGGCGGGGGAACCCCGACAAACCCACCCACGTCACGAACTCCGTAGGGGCGTTTCGCGAAACGCCCGTCCCGCCACAGCGGGAACCGCCCGTCATTCCTGCGCAGGCAGGAATCCAGAGGGGCAGGGCCGCGGGGAGTCCTCTCACCCTAATCCCCCTGCAACCCCCACTCTCCATACCGGCGAAAGCCGGTATCTAGGGGCGCGGGGCACGCCATCCACCAGCCCCCTCGCCCTCCCCACCCAACGCTACCGTCATTCCCGCGCAGGCGGGAATCCAGAGGGGCGGGGCAGCGGGGAGTCCCTTCCCCCTCAGGGGGAAGGTTAGGATGGGGGAGTCCCCGTCCACAATAAGCCCGCCGAAGAACCCGCCAACCCCAACTCTCCATACCGGCGCAGGCCGGTATCCAGGGGCGAGGGGCACGCCATCACCCTACCCCATCGCCCTCACCACCCAACATCACCGTCATTCCAGCAAGAGCGGCTTTCCGAGATGCCGAGGGAAACTCCAAGACAAATGTTTCAAAGATGACTTGCGCCGAGAGAGTTCGCAACTGTATCGTAGTCAATTACACCAACTTGAATTGTGTAGTTCTTCAGGTAATCACTTACTGCATTTGAAGCAAGTAGCACTTGTCCGGTGTGAATCTCTTTTGGATTTGCAAACATGCGAGACTTACTCAAGCAGACACCGCGTTCACCTTTGCCCCATGCGGACGACAACGGACGCACAATGGCATTCCCAACACGCCGGGACTATTTGCAGCAGTTGAAGCATCATGACCTAATCGCAAGCGAAGCTGAATTCATTGCTGACGACATCCTTACGGAAGCAGTTTATCTTGATTGGCTCCTGCGGCCACAGGTAGGATGCGTCTTCGCACAACTGCTTGCCCGCCCCATCCATCGAACGGGGTTTATGACAGTGGTCGCTCGTGGATCCAGCGGCGCGGGCAAGCCCATTGAACTTGCCACTCAGATTGCAGACCTCGCAACAGAAGCCGTGAGAGATCCCTCAACCGAGGCCCTAACTGTACTGTTGCCTCAGGTTCTGGATGACCAGAGTTTAGCGACGTTGGCTTGGGAACTTGGAAACAAGCCAGGATGGAAGACTGAGTTAAATCGCCGTTGGCAAAAGGGCCTTGTGCTCGTTGGGCTCAGGGTCGAGATTAAGGAAAAGGTCTTTGCCGAAACGTTGGGTATGGGACCGTTCCCCACGTTCCCAACCACGCGCCAGAGCCCAGTCACTTCTCTAGAGATTAGGACAGACCCTAAGCGTGCAAAGCGGAGTAAATTGTCACGGGGTTACCTTGCGGCGCATTTGGCCGACATACCTATAGATTTCCTAACCAATGAAGAGTTTAGGGTTCGATTCAGCACTCATACCCCCAAACTAAGAAAGAGAATTCTTGGAACACCTAGCGACCAGCGTGCGAAGGCCGGAGTAACTTATACTATCCAAGCTCCCATCTGGGACGCCCTCAAAGGGCAATACTCTTCGCAAGTTGTAGCTGGGGACTAGGTTGGCTCACAGCTCGTCGCACTCCGCGAGCTGTCTTGTGCATCTCCATGTCCTCATCAGCTAGTGCCTCCAAGATTGCCCAATTGCGTTGCCGGATTAGCTTCAAGAGCTGTTCCCCTGCAATCCCATAGATATCGGCCGCAGCACGGCGCATTCCCCGAGCGCGCTTCTCCAAGGCAGGTGTGCTGGGGATTCTTGTCGGGGCACCATCGCACAAGGCCGCTAAGGCCATAAGGTCGGGATCAGGAATGCCCAAGCAACAATCGTAGGGATCAGAAACTGCGTACAGCTCCAAGTTGTCTCGGTGCGTCTTGGGTTGGGCTAGTGGGTGATGGTCTATTGCAATGAACTGTATGTCAGGATGATTGTCGGCAACCTCAAGCAAGTAATTGAGTGATTCTTCAGGATTACCAAATCTGAAGGCGATGTCGACAACGACGACCACGTCATAGCTGGTGAGGTCAATGCCCCTTAACCGCTTCCAGAACCAATAGTTCTGCGTTACTGAAGACACAACTTGAGTGACTTCAAGTTCCCTTTGGATCAAGTAATCGCGAGTCTGTTCAGCGGCAAGATGGCCGTCTGCATCGCGATGACCAAAAACAACTGCGTTATGGATTGAGGGAGCGAATCCGACCTCTATTGGCCTTGGCGGCCTTTTGGTCGAATTCGCTTTGGTGAACGCCACGTAGAATCCTCTCCTGTTCCGGCAAAGAGCATCATCTGCGGACTTGGCTCTGTCACCATGGCATTGGCTGGTTCTAATGAACCATCTTTTCGTATGTGTTGCACGTCGATTCCGCGTTCAGACAATTCTCGAGCCAAAAGTGGATCGCGGTGACATCGCGCCGGATTTTCTTCTGTACACATGAGTACAAGGCGAAACTGTTCACTTAAGTCCATAACTTGCTCGATAGCCCTTTTGAACTGTCGCCTCATGGCGACGCGTTCATATACAACCCTACCACGTTCGTAAAACTCATCCTCTGGTGGGTGCCCACCCAAGTCCGGCAAATGCTCATACTGGATACGGGAACCAACTAGCCGCTGACTCAACCTGTCGGTATTAAAGTGTCTAAACCGGCTGTACGGTTTCGACCTAACATCAATCAAGAGCTCTATCCCGTGGCCAGCAAGCAACGCGTCGAACGCCTCCGCCGACTGATTGGAGTGACCAATTGTAAAAACGGTTGTCACGCAGAGTTTCCTGCAACAGGGCTGTGGCCCCTCGGTCTCAAGCCAGTTACTTGTCTAGTCAGAATATAGTAGCACAACGCACCCCCCCAACCCTGACACATCCCCCTTGCCCCTAACCCTCCCCCCTCCCTACCCTCCTCCCATCACACACACGGGAGGACACCAATGCCGGACCCCTTCAAGGACCTCGAAAAGGACCTCACCGCCATGGCCCTCACCGCCGTGACCGCCGCCCAACACCGCGAGCCCGACGCCGGCGAAGGCGCCCCGGCCTCCCCCAACAAGGGCGGCGCACCCATCGGCAACCAGAACGCCCGCACCCACGGCCTCTACTCCAGGCGGCTCACCCCCGAGCAGCAGGAGGTCTACGACAACGCCAGGCGCGCCTACGCCCTTGTCGAGGAGGTCGCCCTCCTGCGCGTCAGGCTCGACGACCTCCTCGCAGACCCGACCTCCGACCCCAAGCTCATCCTGCAGACCATGACCGTCCTCCACCACATGGCCCGCGCCGACGATCGCATACGGTTCGGCCCCTGAGGAGGGGGGTGTTTTGCAAAAAAATTGCCTTGTAGCTGAAATGCGACACTTCCCCTACAAAACAAATGCGAAACAACCTCGGCCGCAGCTACGGGCCATCCAGCGACGAATCCAAACAAATGGTGGAAGCGCCCGCACCGCGAGCGCACGCCAGCCACGGCATCACAAAGAGGGAAATCACACCAAGGAGGGACCCCTGAACACCCAGCGCTCAAAGCCCGGCTCGCTCGCCAACCCTGACGCCGTTGCGGCAACCCTCGTGGCTGCCCGCGACCGCCGCGCCCCTACGCCCCCGGCGTCTCGTCGGCGCCCGCCCGCAGCGTCGACAACCCGTACCACAGCCGGTGTACCGCCGTCACCGTCGCCAGCACCGCAATCACCGCCACCGCTATCGTCAGGAACCCCGTCACCAGCCCAACCGCCAGCGCCACAACCCGCTCCGGCCGCGTCATCAGCCCAACCGCCCGCGGTGACCCCAGCGCCGTCGCCCGCGCCACCACGTAGCTCACCAGCAGCGACCCCAGCAGCGCGACGAACGTCAGCAGTGCCAGCGTCCCGTCGTCCGACTCGACCGCCAGCCACAGCACGCCGAACAGCACGACCCCCTCAGCCGCCCGGTCGACGACCGAGTCCAGCAGCGCACCCGCGCTCGACGCCTTCCCGCTCATCCGCGCCACCGCCCCGTCGATCGAGTCCAGCCCGCCCGACACGATCAGCATCAGCCCGCCCCACAGCAGCCAGTCGATGGCGATCAGGTACGCCGTCACCCCCGCCAGCGCCAGCCCGATCAGCGTCACCGCGTTCGGCCCGATGCGAGCCCATATCAGCGCCCGCGCTATCGGCTCCTCGTAGTACCGCGCGACGGTTGCCCGCAGCTTCGCCCGGTCTATCTGCACGTCACCATCGCCTACACCGCCGCCGTCGCCGGCCGGTTGCCCTCAACCTCTTCCCGCACGGCCTCGTAGTACTCCAGCACCTGCCCGGCCACCCGCTCCCAGCGGAACTCGTACGCCCGCCGCTCCCCAAACGCCCCCATCGCGGAGCGCATCGTCGGGTCCTGGATCATCCGCTGCAGCGCCTCGGCCAGCGCCTCGTCATCCTTCGGCGGCGCCATCAGCCCCTGCATCCCGTCCTCCATCACCGTCGCGAACCCCTCCAGCCGCGACGCCACAATCGGCGTCCCGGACGCCATCGCCTCCAGCAGCACAATCCCAAAGCTCTCCTTCCCCGTCGCCGGCGAGCAGAAGATGTCCGCCGTCCGGTAGAACCGCACCAGGTCCTCCTGCGACACCCCGCCCAGGAACTCGACGTCCCCCAGGCTGTGCTCGCCCAGCACCCGGTAGCTGTCCTTGTCCGGCGTCCCCGGCCCCACCACCAGCAGCCGCAGGTTCGGGAACTGCCACTTCAGCCGGCTGTAGGCCATCAGCAGGTACTTCAGCCCCTTCCGCTTCTCCATCCGCCCCACAAACAGGATGTTCACCTTCCCGTCCAGGAACTGCGGAAAGGGCTCCACCCCCTCGTGGTACCGGGAGATGTCGATGCCGTTGGGGATCACCCGGTAGTCGCCCGGAAAGTGCCGCTCCACAAACATCTTCGCCAGCGGAGACACCGCAATGCGCCCGTGCAGCTTCCTGAACCAGTGCCGCAGCGGCGGCGCCGCCCACGGGTAGATCCGGCTGTGCCCGTGGTACGCGTGGAACGTCCCCACGTTGATGGTCTTGGAGCAGTGCAGCGCCAGCCACGGCAGCAGCGGCGTCAGCGGCTCATGCACGTGCAGCACGTCGAACTGCTCCCGCTCCAGCAGTTCCCGCACGTTCCGCAGCAGCCACGGCGACAGCGACAGCCGCGCCACCGACCCCCCAGCCGGCACCGGCACCGGCACGCCAAGCCGCACAAAGCGGTCGAAGGGAAGCGCATCAGCCGGCTGAGAGGAAGGCGCAATGATCCAGGCCTCATGCCCCTGGCGAATGAACTCCTGCGCCAGCTGCTCTATGTGGACCGTAACCCCGCCCGGAAAGGCGAAGTCATACGGGGAAACCAGGGCTATCTTCATACACACCCCAAGGGGTATCACAACGGGAAGGCAACGTGAACACGCGCATTGTAGCAAAAGCCCATCGCGCGCAAACAGCCCCGACGGCCTGCGTCCGCCGTCAAGTAGCGCTCGCCCTTCAGCCCCTGACACCGGTTCCTTGCGGGTAAGGATCTGCTTGACCAGAATCTTCTACAGGTGGCTCACGGGAAGGTGTTTCCTGCCGGGGTGAATGCCGCCGTTGCCACACCAATTCCACGGGCGCAGGAGGTCTGCGGCAAATGTGCGGCCGTTAAGTGGCTGGGTCGGCTCTACCGCGCGCGCCGCGGGGACGCTGATGGCGGCGAAGAATCCCCCCGGAAGTCCGGCGCGGCAATCTCTAGTCCCATGACGAATGTGTCGTCCTTCAGGCGGGAAGCCAATGGGGGAGCCAGTTCATCGTCAGGCAGCATTGTGATTACAGTAGGGAGTCTGGCATTATGCCTGTGTACCAACAGTTGGTAGAGTTTTTCCTTGGCCCACGGCGTTGTGGCCTGGGAGCCCAGGTCGTCGAGCACCAGCAGCTCCGCGCCCTTCACCCGCTCAAACAGTTCGTCGTATGTGATGGGGCTGTTGGGCCCAAAGGTATAGCGCAGGTGGTCCAGCAGCTCGGGGACGAAGGCGAAGAAGGCGGGTTGTCCCTTCCGCATCCGGTCGTTCCAGATCGACGACGCCAGATGCGTCTTGCCTACGCCCGTCCTCCCGACCAAAACGAGCCAGGATCCTTCTGGATGATCAGCTATGTTGACCGCCGCCGCCAGCGCCGCCTGCAGCGACTCTCGTTGCCGCGAGTTCGCGCCGTTGCCCGCGACCGAGAACGCGTCGAAGGTCATCGCCCGCATCTGCTCCGGCAGCGATCCCAGCGACCGCCCCGTCGAGGAGCGGGGCAGCGCCAGCGTGTGCACCTCCCCCGGGCCCGATCCCGGGCCCGCGCCCGCCCCGGCCAGCCGCGTCTGGAACCGCTCCTCCAGCGTCTCCAGCGGCGCCGCGAGGGTGACAACCGTCGGCAGCTCCAGGTTGTAGCGGTGGTTCAGCACCTGGAACAGCTTCTCCTGCGCCCACGGCGTAGACGCCTGCGCGCCCAGCCCGTCCAGCACCAGCACCGGCGCGTTCCGCACCTGGTCGAAGAGGAGGTCGTAGTCAGTGTCGCTGTTGGGCGCATACGCCGACCGCAGGTGGTCCAGCAGGTCCGGCGCGACCATGAAGAGCGCCGGAGTCCCTGCCTCGACGGCCCGGTGCGTCACCGCCGCCGCCAGGTGCGTCTTCCCGCACCCGCTCGGCCCCGCGAACACCAGCCACCCCGTCGGCGACTCCGCAAAAGCCTTGGCGGCCTCGACGGCCGCGCTGAACAGCCGCCGGTCGTCCGGGTCCTCGCTGCGCCCTTCCTCGTCCAGCGTGTCGAAGGTGAAGCGCGCCAGCACCCCGAGGTTGCTGTACCGCAGCAGCCGTTCACGGCGCTCCTGCGCGCCCTCCTGCTCCCAGCACGAGCACGGGTCGATGGAGCCCCATCGAGGGTGCCCAAAGGGCACGTCGACGCGCACCCACCTTGTGTCGTTGCACAAGGGGCAGACAGGCGCCTCTTCCTCCTCCGGGCTATCGTACGGGGCGCCGGACGATCTCGCTTGCTCGAACCGCGCCAGCACGTCCCCCAGCCGCTCCATCTCCTCGGCCATCATCCCTCCACCGCCGCAGCACAACCTCCACGTAACGCAGGCTGCGGGCGTTATTCACAACCGCCTCCGCAATCGCCTCGGCTATCCACTCCGGCGGGAATTCAGTCTCCATGTCCTTCAGCCGCTCGGCCGCCATCGGCGTGATGCCCCCGATGTTCTCCTCGTACAATTTGAACAGGTTGGGGCGGGGAGCAGCCTCAGGGGCGGGAGCGGGATCCCACGGCCCGACGCCGTCGTCGCGCCAGCCGCCCCGCCAACCGGCCCCCGCCGCCACCGCGCGCCGGTTCGCCGCAGTGTCAAGACAGTACCCCGCCCCAGCACGCAGCAGCGCCCCGGCCTCCACCGCCTCCGCCAGCGCACGCTCCGTGACGACGTCGTCGCCGCCCAGGCCGAGCACCGGGTCCGCCGCCAGCTCCGCCGCCGTCACAATCGAGGGCCTCCCCCGACTCGTAGGAGCCGACTGCTTCCGGTGCAGCACGAAGACGGCCCGCAGCGCGCACCTCAGTGACGTCACATCCGTCACCCGCTCCAGCAGCGGCCCGAAGAGCGCCGCCGGCACCGGCACCACGTCTGGCGACCGCGCCGCCATCACGAGGGCTCCGGGCGGTCCGTCAGGCTCACAAACTTCGCCAGCCTGCTCTCGAACCGCAGATGCAGGGAACCCAGCGCTCCGTGCCGGTGCTTGGAGATGATCAGCTCCGCGATGTCCCGGGGGTACGGCTTGTCCACGAACCGGGATTCCCACTCCTCCTGCGTGAAGTTCATGTCCTCCCGGTAGATGAACATGACCACGTCGGCGTCCTGCTCGATGCTCCCGCTCTCACGCAGGTCCGAGAGCTGCGGCCGGTGCGAGGGCCGGTTCTCCACCGCCCGGCTGAGCTGCGACAGCGCCAGCACCGGCACGTTCAGGTCCCGCGCCAGCGCCTTCAGCGAGCGTGAGATCTCGCTCACCTCCTGCACGCGGTTGGTGTTGCCCCGCGTGTCCGTCCCCTGCATCAGCTGCAGGTAGTCGACGATGATCAGGTCGACGTTCCGCTCCAGGTGCAGCCGCCGCGCCTTGCTGCGCAGGTCCATGACCGTCAGCATCGGCGTGTCGTCGATGTAGATGGGCAGGTCCGAGAGCACACCGGTGGAGTCGACGATGCGCTGCTCCTGCTGCTCCGAGTACAGATGCTGCCGCAGCCGGTAGCTGTCGACGCCGGACTCCGCCGCCAGCAGCCGCTGCCCCAGTTGGTCGCGGCTCATCTCCACGCTGAAGATCGCCGACGTCGCCCCGTAGCGCGCCGCGTTCCGCGCGACGCTCAGCGCCATCGCCGTCTTGCCGAGGCCCGGCCGCGCCGCCAGCACCAGCAGGTCGGAGCGCTGCAGCCCGCCAAGGATCTGGTCGAGGTCCGAGAACCCCGTCGGCACCGGCGCCGAGCTCAACCCCAGCGGCCCGGACGTGATGCGCGCCGATTCCTCCAGGTACCGGTCCAGCACCTCCCGGATGTGGACGAAGTCCCGGCCCGCGCCCGCGCCTCGCAGCCGGAACAGCAGGTCCTCCGCCCGGGTCAGCGTCTCGTCTACGTCCGAGCCGTTCTCGTAGCCGAGGCTCGCGATGCCCGACGCCGCGTGGATAAGCTGACGCATGACGCTTGTGCGCCGCACGATCTGCGCGTAATACTCGACGTTGACGGACGTCGGCACCGTGGCCGAGAGCTGGCTCAGGTACTCGTACCCGCCCGCCTCCTCCAGCCGGCTGAGCCGCGCCCTTTCGTGCCCCAGCGTCGCCAGGTCGATCGCCTCCGGCCGCTGCGAGAGCTCCAGCGCAGCCTCGTAGCACCACCGGTTCCGCTCGCGGTAGAAGTCCGCGGGCCGCAGCACCGGCGTCACCTGGTGGATGGCGTCGCCGTCGATCAGCAGCGCCCCGATGACCGCCTCTTCCGCCTCTATGTCGTGGGGGAGAATCCGTTCCGCGTACACCATTGCTCTATCCATTGCGAACATATATGCTATACTACACCATGCACACAAGTCCGCTGAAGGTGACGTGAGAAAGGACAAGGATAAGGGGGCAAGGCCGTCCATTCCAGCATGCGAAATGCAAGTTTTGAGCAGTCTCCTCGCCTGGCAACCGAGGTGTTCTACACAAAGCAAACGGGCCCACATTGGGGCCCGTTCTAATGCTCGATTCGCGGTCCGTTTTACTCGGGCTTGTCCTCTACTTCTGCTTCCTCAGCCGCGTCCTCCGCCTCGGCTTCTTCCGCCTCTTCCTCCGCAGCGTCCTCAGCCTCAGCCTCGTCCTCCGAGACCTCGTCGACCGTCTCCGCGTCCTCGTCGGCGCCCTCTTCGCCCTCAGCCTCCGGCACGGCGGCAAAATACCGCCCCGACGCGTCCTCGACCACCACCGTCACCGTCGGGATCAGGTCCATGTGCAACCGCACCGGTACCTGGAAGGTGCCCAGGTCGCGGATGGGCTCCGTCAGCGAGATGATCCGCCGGTCGATGTCGTGCCCCACGGCGTCCGTCAATACCTGCGCTATCGCCATCGTCGTGATGGACCCGTAGAGCCTGCCGCCCTGGCCGGAGCGGCCCTTGAGCGTCACGCTCAGCCCGTCCAGCAGGTTGGCGACGCCCTGCAAGTCCGAGGCGTCACGGGCCCGTTTGGCCTCAGCCGCTCTCTTGATCTTCTCAATCCGCTTCATCTGGTCCGCCGTCGCCGGCGCAGCCAGCCCCTGCGGGATCAGGTAATTGCGGGCATACCCACCGGACACCGCACGGATGTCGCCCGCCAAATGCTTGGGCGGCACGTCCGCCAGAAAGACCACTTGCACGCGCACAGGAGCACCTCACGTTTAAAGTGAACCTAACAAGCGTACCACAGCAAGGCCGGAGCGTGAAGCCGAGCTATGGAGGAGCTTGGCTGGGCGGCCGGGAGAGCGATCCGTTCGCCCTGAGCCTGTCGAAGGGCGTCGAGCACGGGGCGGGACCACCGCCCCCTACCGGAACGGGTTCACCGCCATTGCCGCGCCGACCACCAACCCCACGAGCGAGTAAAGCCCGATCACCAGCCCGTCGGCCACCAGAGAGAAGGTGATGATGCTGAGGCCGTAGCTGCACACCGCCAGCAGCTGCAGCGGCGTCGCCCGCTTGCGGTTGCTCGCCCGGCTGATCGACTCGCCGATGACGTAGCCCGCCCCCACATAGCCCAGCGCCACGAAGATCGCGCCGAAGAACCCGCCGGGGATGAGCTGCTCCAGCAACCCCAGGAAGACGCCCGACCCCACACCAACACCCAGCGCAACCGCGACGGACATCCCAAGCTGCGGCGCGGGGAGCGAGTAGGTGGGAAGCCGTTGCACCCGGGCGCATTCCGGACACCGGGCGCCGACGGGTGTGGTGATGGCGCACTTGCCACATATAGGCCGGTCACACTTGCTGCACTTCAGCAAGGTCTCCGTCTGTGGATGGAACGTGCACTCCATCGGAACCAACGTCCCCCCGGGCTGTTGTTGCATCTCTCTTACTCGTCCGGCCTGCGCGTTATCCACTCGTCCCGGTTTGCGATGTCCCGGTCGAAGAGCAGCCGGTAGCGCAGGACGCGCACCATCGGTTCGCCCTCCAGTGGCGATTGCCAGTTGGCGACCAGCCGTTTCAGCACCATCAGCGCCAGCACTGACCACAGCACCGTCATGTGCACGGTGTTGCGCTCGATGACGTCGAGCTCGTTCAGCATGAAGGCCAGCGGAAGGTTCAATGCCATCACGGCCAGCAAATAGATGGCGGACTGCTTGCGCAACAGCCCGCCCCAGACGCCGCCGACAATGACGCCAAAGAGGAGCTCCGGCCACATGCCAAAGCCGATCAGGATGCCCACCGTCGTCGCGATGCCCCGGCCGCCCGTGAATCGCAGGTACGGCGACCAGTTGTGCCCGACGACAGCGCCCAGCCCGGCCGTCGCCTGGACCCACTCGGAGTAGCCCAGGTAGTTCGCCACCACCACGGGCGCGGTGCCCTTCACGAAGCCGTCCACCAGCCCGAGGACCATGCCGCTGCGCCGACCCACGTGGGCGATGACGTTGGAGGCCCCCATGCTGCCGGAGCCGTACTGCCGGATGTCGATGCCGCCCCGGAAACGCGCCCAAAGGTAGGCAGTGGGGACTCCGCCCCACAGGTACCCGGCCAGGAAAGCGAGCGTTATCGGCAGCATGGAAAGTCCCAAGTCAGGGTGTCTAACCTCATTAAACATCAGGAGCGCGCCGACGGCAATCTCTCGGAGCCCCATCCACTATACTGTCGGTGCCCACCCTGCCAGCAGGAGGAGACATGCCCGAGGTAACCATTCGCGATGCCAATGCCGGTGATGTCGATGCGCTCCTGCGCCTCCTCCGCCAGCTCGACCCGCCCGATGAGGCGCCCGACGAACCCACCGCCCGCGCCGCCATCGACGCCGTCACCCGCCAGCCCGGCATGCGCCTCGTTGTCGCCGAGGTCGGGGGCGCGGTCGTCGGCGCACTGATGATGGCCATTCTCCCCAACCTCAGCCACCACGCGCAGCCCTGGTGCCAGATGGAAAACCTGGTCGTCGACGAGGCCCATCGTGGCCGGGGGATCGGCCGCGCCCTCATGGACTGGTGTGAGGAAGCGGCCCGAGAAGCCGGCTGTTACAAGCTCCAATTCCAGAGCCGCAACCACCGCCGAATCTCCCACCGCTTCTACCGCCGCATCGGCTACCAGGCCCTGACAGTAGGCTTCCGCCGCTACCTCACAGAGCAGCCTCCACCTCCGCCACCGTAACCCGCCGCCCCCACGTCTCCATACCGGCGGAGGCCGGTATCCAGGGGCGGGGTGCGGGGGGAGTCCCCAATTGAGGGTAAAACCGAATGAGGAGAGCCATGAAACTGAACGCCCTGACATGGAACACCGAGTGGGCCACCCCAACCTCACGGCGCACACCAGAGATCCTGCGCCGCATCGAGGAGCACGCCCCCGACATCGTCTGCCTGACCGAGGCGCACGAGGCCCTCCTCGCGACCACTGGCTACACAATCTCTGCCGGCGACGACTACGGTTACACACCCAAAGCCAGCCGCCGCAAAGTCCTCCTCTGGTCGAAGCAGCCCTGGGAGCAAGTCGATGACCTCGGCCTCGCCTCCCTACCGCCCGGCCGCTTCGTCTCCGGCGTCACCCAGACACCCCTCGGCGCGGTCACCGTCGTCGGCATCTGCATCCCATGGTGGGGCTGCCGCACGGAGTCCTACCGAGGAGCCAACCGCAAAGCGAGATGGCAAGACCACGAAGCCTACTTGGAAGGCCTGACCGCAATCCTCGCGCAACTGCCCGCAGAGCGCCTCATAGTGATGGGAGACTTCAACCAGATAATCGGCCCCGGAGCCCGAGCCCCCAGACCCCTCCAAACGAAGCTCACGGAAGCATTCCCACCCGGCATACCCATCGTCACCGCAGACCACGCCTTCCACGACCGCAAGACCATTGACCACATTGCCCTGGGCGAGGGCCTGGCAGCAGAGTCCCTGCACACCATCAGCAACGTCCAAGAAGAAGGGAAGCGGCTCTCAGACCACTTCGGCATAGCCGCCAGCGTGGTCAACAGCCGCACTTCGTAGGGGCGATTCGCGAATCGCCCGCCGCCAACAAGCGGCAACCCCGCCAACCACGAACCCCCGTCGCTGCACCAGCGCCCCCGCCTCCATACCGGCGAAAGCCGGTATCCAGGGGAGGGGCTGCCGCGCCCGCACCCCGCCCGCATCGCCGCCCACCACCGCGTCATTCCTGCCCCTCACTGTCATTCCCGCCCCCCAACACGTCGTTCCTGCGAAGGCAGGAACACCGACAAGCCCAGCCCTGTCGGCGGGAACGAGGGCAGAGAGGAGAGAGGCGGGGTAGGGTGGGCCACTCACCCTGAGCCCATTACCCCTCCCGCGTCGCCGCCTGGTGCACCAGCGCCCCAAACAAATTCTGGAACTGCCGAGGCACCTCCGTCGTCCGCTCCGGGTGGCACTGCACCGCCACCACGAACCGGTGCCGCGGGCTCTCCAACCCCTCCACCAGCGCGTCCTCCACCGAGTACGCCGTCGTCATCAGCGACGGCGCCCGACGCGCCTCCGTCAGCCCCTGGTGATGGACGCTGTTGACCCGCACCTGCCCGCCCGCGCCGACGATCGCCGCCAGCTTGCTCCCCGGCGTGATCCAGATGCGGTGCTGCACGGCCACGAACGGGCTGTCCCCCTCCGCCCGGTGCCCGGTCACGTGCTGCAGCAGCGAGCCCCCGCACGCCACGTTGAGCACCTGCAGCCCGCGGCAAATGCCCACCACCGGAAGGTCCCGTGACAGCGCCTCGTCCAGCAGCGGAAAGTCGACGGCGTCCCGCGCCTCGTTCAGCAGCAGCCCCGCGTTCGGGTCCGGCGGCTCCCCGTATCGGCTCGGGTGCACGTCCGCGCCGCCGCTCAGCAGCAGCCCGTCCATCCGTGCGATCGCGTCGCGCTCGGCCTCGACGTTGAGCGGCGTTACGACCACCGCCTCCGCGTCGAACGGCGCCAGCGCGTCGACGTACGCCTGCGCCGCGCCCACAGTCGACGCGGTCACGACGATGACCGGCCTGCGTTCCTCTGCCATGTGCGGAAAGCTCCTTTCGGCCTACGTGATCAGACGCCGCCGCATCAGCGCGGTGGCAACCAGCCCGAAGACGACGGCCATCGTCACCAGTGCGAGGAATGCGTACAGGTGGGTCATGTCCAGCGGCCCCAGCACCAGCCCGCGCATCAGGTGCGCCGCGGCCGTAAGCGGCAGCGCCCACACGATGGGCTCCATCCAGTCCGGCAGGCTCGACACGGGGAAGAAGATGCCGCTCACGAAGTACATGGGCACCGCCACCACCGTGAACACGTTGTTCAGCGAGTTGATGCTCGGCACCACGGCCGTCGCGCTGAGCGCCATCGGGAAGAAGACCAACCCCACCAGGAACGCGGCCGGCACGGCGAGCACCGCCAGCCACGACTCGATCAGCCCGAACCCCAGCGCCACCACCAGCACGGCGATGGCCGTCAGCACCGACCGGCTCGCCCCCCAGATCATCTCCCCCGCCACCAGGTCCTCCACCTGCATCGGCGTCGCCAGCATGCTATTGAACACCCGGTGCATGGAGAGCCGCAGGTACGCCCCGTACGCCCCCTCGAACAGTGCGTGGAACATGGCGTACCCGGCGATGAGCCCCGGCGTGATGTAGGCCGCGTACGAGACGTCGCCCTCGAACTCCCCCACGAACTGCCCCAGCCCGTACCCGAACGCCCCCAGCACGATGAGCGGCTCCAGGAAGACCCCGCCCGCCTCCGTCGTCCAGTTGCGCAGGAAGGCGTCCCGGTGCCTGCGCCACACGGCGACGGCGTAGAAGGCGTTGGGCGCTTCCACTAGTCGTCCTCCTCGATGCTGCGGCCCGTCAGCCGCAGGAAAACGTCCTCCAGGTTGGCCGTGCGGTACAGCACCTGCAGCCCCTCCGACGCCAGTTGCCGCTCCAGCTCGACGGCGTCTGAGCCGTACGCGAGCAGCGCCGTCCCCGCGCGCTCCACCTGCAGCCCCAGCTCCATCAGCCGCCCCCGTACAGCCGCAATCTCGCCCAGCGGCGGCCGCACCTCCACCACCTCGCGCCCGGCCGACTGCCGCACCAGTTCATTCGGCTGCCCCTCCGCGATGATTTCCCCGTGGTCGATGATGACCAGCCGCCGGCACAGCGCCGTGGCCTCCTCCATGTTGTGCGTCGAGAGCACCGTCGTGATCCCCTGCCGCCGAAGCTCCAGCAGCCGCTCCCACACCAGGTGCCGGCCCAGCGGGTCGAGCCCCGTCGTGGGCTCGTCCAGCACCAGCACCTTCGGGCGGTTAAGCATCGCCCGCGCAATGACCAGCCTGCGCTTCATGCCGCCGGACAGCGTGTCGACCTTCGTCTCTGCCCGGTCGCCCAGCTCGAAGAAGTTGAGGGCCTCTTTGGCGCTCTCCAGCGCCAGCTTCGGCGGCATCCGAAAATACCGGCTGTACACCAGCAGGTTCTGCAGCACCGGCAGGTCCGTGTCCAGGTCCTCCTCCTGCGGCACCACGCCCAGCCGCGCCTTCACCAGCCGCGGGTGCTGCGCCACGTCCAGCCCGTCGATGACGACCTGCCCGGATGAGGCCGGCGAGATTGCGGTCAGGATGCGGAGGGTGCTGCTCTTGCCCGCGCCGTTGGGCCCCAGAATGCCAAAGCACTCCCCCGGCTCGACGGCGAAGCTGATGCCCTTGACAGCGGTGAACTCTCCGTAGCGCTTGACGAGGTCCGTAACCTGAACGATGGGTTCCACTAACGCCTCCACACCTATAGTACACTACGTGCAGCCACCCACATCCGGAGCAGCCCACCGTTCGCCCTGAGCTTGTCGAAGGGCTTTCCACAAGTCCCTTCCCCCTCAGGGGGAAGGTTAGAGCCTGCCCCGGCGAAGGCCGGGGATGGGGAGTAGCCCACACCTAAGGAGGCAACCATGGCCGTGCACTTCGAGGACGACCGCGTCCGCATCCACAAGATCGTCGCCAGCCCCTTCGACAACAACGCCTACATCATCGTCTGCAAGGCGACCGGCAAGAGCCTCATCGTCGACACCCCCCGCGACGCCGACCTCGTCCTCGCTGAGGCCGCCGGCACCGACGTGACCGCCGTCGCCATCACCCACGGCCACCGCGACCACATCGAGGGCTACGACGCCTTTCGCGCCGGCCTCACCGCCCCTATCGGCCTTCACCGCGACGACACCCCCCGCCTCGCCCCAAACGCGCCCGAGTTCCACCTCGAGGACGGCGAGACCCTGCAAGTAGGCGAGCTTACCTTGGACTTGCTGCACACCCCCGGCCACACCCCCGGCGGCGTCTGCCTGCTGCTCGACAACCACCTCTTCTCCGGCGACACCCTCTTCCCCGGCGGCCCCGGCAAGACCCAGACCCCGGAGGCCCTCGCGCAGGTCATCGAGAGCATAACCACCCGCCTATTCACCCTCCCCGACGACACCGCCGTCTACCCCGGCCACGGCGCGGACACCACCATAGGCGACGCCAAGGAGGAGTACGCCGACTTCGCTGGCCGCCCCCACGCCCCGGACCTCTGCGGAGACGTCCTCTGGCGCGGCGACAAGTAACCCCCTGCAACTACCTTCCATGCGGCACTCGCTTCCGTAAGGGCGATTCGCGAATCGCCCGTTGGCCCTGCGCCTGTGGCAGGGAATGCCGAAAGGGCGTTGGCCCATTCGGCATTCCCGCTAACCCCAACAGTCATTCCTGCGCAGGCAGGAATCCAGAGGGGCGGCGGGGGGAGGGGCACGCCCGCCATCAACCCGTTCGCAATCCCAACCCATCCCAACGGAAGCCGGCATCCAGAGGTGGGGCGCCTCCACAACCAACCACCTCGGCCATCACCGCCCACCCCCACCGTCGTTCCTGCGCAGGCAGGAACCCCGACAACCGGCGCGTGCTTGACTTCCCTCCCCACCACCTCCCACCCATCCGGACGCCCTTCACCCCCCGTCCGGCAACCCGTTTGCCCCGGCAATCCCGGCGGCTGACACCGTCCCCTTGCGCCGCTCCCGTGAAACCCTCCACAATCGCCCCCAAGGGTGGCGTTTTCAATCTGTTTCAGATATAATGTATCAGGGTCATGGCGCCGGCCTCGCAGACCCGCCTCCAGATAGGCCGGCCGGCGCCCGCTGCGCAGTCGATTCCGGAGCGTGGCGTTAACCAAACGGTTCCGGTTCTTCCGGGCGCCCGGCCCGGCCGAATCGGCCCCGTCGAATACCGGGGACGATGGATCCCCGTAGCGGAGTAGATACGATGACGGAACTTCTTGAGGGAACTGTGGCCAAAGCCCAGTACAGCGCAGCCGATATCCAGGTACTAGAAGGCCTTGAGGCCGTGCGCCTCCGCCCCGGCATGTACATCGGTAGCACCGATGAGCGCGGTCTCCATCACCTCGTCTACGAGATCGTCGACAACGCCGTCGACGAGGCCATGGCCGGCTACTGCGACAAGGTCACCGTCACCATCCTCGCCGACGGCTCCATGAAGATCGAGGACAACGGCCGCGGCGTCCCCGTCGAAAAGCACGCCGTCACCGGCGTTTCGACGGTCGAGACGGTCTTCACCAAGCTGCACGCCGGCGGCAAGTTCGGCAGCGGCAGCTACCAGGTGTCCGGCGGACTCCACGGCGTCGGCGCCTCCGTCGTCAACTTCCTCAGCGAGTGGATGTGGGTCGAGGTCAAGCGCGACGGCGCCCGCTATCGCCAGGACTTCCAGCGCGGCAGGGGCGTCGAGGAGCTCAAGCAGGTCGGCAAGTCCACCTCCCGCGGCACCACCGTCGGCTTCATGCCCGACGACCAGATCTTCTCCACCTGCACCTTCGAGTTTGACACCCTCGCCCAGCGCTTCAAGGAGATGGCCTACCTCAACCCCGGCCTCGAGATCGACCTCAAGAGCGATCTCGACGGCAAGCGCGTCAAGTACCGCTTTGAGGGCGGCATCAAGGAGATGGTCGGCGAGCTCAATAACGGCCGTGAGACCCTCCACGATGTCATCAACATCACCAAGGCCTCCGGCACCACCCAGGTCGCCCTTGCCATGCAGTACACTACCAACGTGCGAGAGGAGGCCCCCGCCTTCGTCAACTGCATCGCCACCATAGAGGGCGGCACCCACGTCACCGGCTTCCGCGCCGCCCTCACCCGCGCCCTGAACGACTTCAGCCGCAAGCAGAAGCTCGTCAAGGACGACCAGAACAACTTCCAGGGAGAGGACGTCCGTGAGGGCCTCACCTCCGTCCTCTCCGTGAAGATGATCGACCCTCAGTTCGAGGGCCAGACCAAGGGCAAGCTCGGCAACGCCGAGATCAAGCCCGTCGTCGAGTCCATCGTCGCCGAGCAGCTCACCATCTACCTCGAAGACCACCCCGCCGACGCCAAGCGCATCGTCGAGCGCTGCTCCCTCGCCCAGAAGGCCCGCGAGGCCGCCCGCAAGGCCCGCGAGCTCGTCATCCGCAAGAACGCCCTCGACGGCACCGGCCTCCCAGGCAAGCTCGCCGACTGCTCCGAGCGCGACCCGGAGAAGTCCGAGATCTTCATCGTTGAGGGTGAGTCCGCGGGCGGCTCCGCCAAGATGGGCCGAGACCGCTCCTTCCAGGCCATCCTCCCCCTCAAGGGCAAGATCCTGAACGTGGAGAAGGTCCTCTACCCCCAGGGCCGCCAGAAGGTCGAGATGAACGGCGGCAACGGCGACGCCAACGGCGATGGCTCCAGGATGGCCTACCAGGCGGAAAAGACCCGCCTTGAGAAGCTCCTCTCCCACGAGGAAATACGCATCCTCATCACCGCTATCGGCGCCGGCTTCGGCGAGGACTTCGACGAGAAGAAGCTCCGCTACCACCGCGTCATCATCATGACCGACGCCGACGTGGACGGCTCCCACATCCGCACGCTGCTGCTCAACTTCTTCTTCCACAACATGCCGCAGCTCATCCGCAGGGGCTACCTCTACATCGCGCAGCCGCCCCTCTTCCGCATCGGCCAGGGCCGCAAGGTGGACTACGTCTACAACGAGGCCCAGTTGGAAGCCGCGATGAAGAAGCTCGAGGGCAAGCGCGGCGTGAGCCTCCAGCGCTACAAGGGTCTCGGTGAGATGAACCCGGACCAGCTCTGGGAGACCACCCTGGACCCCGCCACCCGCACGCTGCTGCAGGTCAACATGACCGACGTCGCCTCCCTCCTCGACCACGACGACCGCGAGGATCGTGACAGCGACGAGGACTGGGACGACGCCGTCCAGCTCGTAGCCGCGGAGTTCGACCGCCTCATGGGCGCGGAAGTCGCCCCGCGCAAGTCCTTCATCATGGAATACGCCAAGACCGTTCGGAACCTGGACGTCTAGCGGGCTTGCGCCATCGGTTTGCCAGCGGCTTGTCAAAGTGCAAGCTTTCGGGAGTACCTTCACCGTGAACCAGGAAAAAATAGGGCGCATTGATGAACAGTGGCGCTCCGCTCAGCCGGCCCAATGGGGCAAGGGCAAGCACGTCGCCGAGCGAAAGCTTCTCCAGCACACCCTCCGGACGGACGAGGGCATACTCGCGATGTCGGACTGCACCTTCTTTGAGCCCGCCGTCCCCTTCAAGCGTGGACTCCAGGTATGGGGCCGCTACAGCGACCGTGGCGTTGCTCTCGCCACTGACCAGAGAGTCCTCTTTCTCAAGCACAAGGTCGTCGGTGGGGACATCGCGGTTGAATTGCCCTACAAGTCCTTGTCCGGCGTAGCCGCGACTGGCGGCGGTGATTTGGCAGAGGGTGTCCACATTGTTCGCGAGAAGGACGAGACCTGGCGCATAGCACAGGTAAGCCCTGAGTCATCTCAGGAAACCTTCGCCAGGACGGTTACGGAACACGCAAATCTCGCAGAACCCAAGGGGAAGAAGAAGTTCCCGCTTTAGTAGGTTCGCCCGCACCACGGGCGCTAGATACATCTCCGGAGGTAACCAGCAATGACCACCAACGCAGGCAACATCGGCAACGTTGAACCCCGGCGCATTGACGAGGAGCTCCGCGCTTCGTATCTCGATTACGCCATGAGCGTCATCGTCGCTCGCGCCCTGCCGGACGTGCGCGACGGCCTCAAGCCCGTCCAGCGCCGCATCCTCTACGCCATGGACGAGCTCGCCATGCGCCCCGGCACCGGCTACAAGAAGAGCGCCCGCCTCGTCGGTGAGGTGCTCGGGAAGTACCACCCCCACGGCGACGCCTCCGTCTACGACGCCCAGGTCCGCATGGCCCAGGCGTTCACCATGCGTTACCCCATGGTCGACGGCCAGGGCAACTTCGGCTCCATCGACAACGACCCGCCCGCCGCCATGCGGTACACCGAGGCCCGCCTCGCCGCCATCGCGACCGAGATGCTCCAGGACATGGACAAGAACACCGTCAACTTCTCCCCCAACTTCGACGACTCCCTGAACGAGCCCAGCGTCCTGCCCGCCCGCCTGCCCTTCTTGCTCGCCAACGGCGCGTCAGGCATCGCAGTCGGCATGGCCACCAACATCCCGCCCCACAACCTGCGCGAGCTCTGTGACGCCGTCTCCCACATGATCGACCACCCCGACGCGACCGTGAACGACCTCGTACCGAAGTTCATCAAGGGCCCGGACTTCCCCACCCGTGGCATCATCATGGCCGGCCAAGACTGCGCCAACCTCCACGCCGCCTACCAGACCGGCAACGGTCGCATCCTCATGCGCGGCAAGGCCGACATCGAGCCCCTGGGACGCAACTCAGACCGCAACCAGATCGTCATCACGGAGATCCCCTACCAGCTCAACAAGGCCAGCATGGTCGAGAAGATCGCCCAGCTCGCCCGCGACCGGAAGATCGAGGGCATCAGCGACGTCCGCGACGAGTCCGACCGCCAGGGCCTCCGCGTCGTCGTCGAGCTCCGCGCTGGAGCTGACCCGTACTACGTCCGTAGCAACCTCTACGAGCAGACCCCCCTCCAGATGGCCTACAACATGAACATGCTCGCCCTCGTCGACGGCCAGCCCCAGGTGCTGACCATCCGCGACATCCTCCACCACTACATCGAGTTCCGCGTCGAGGTCATCACCCGCCGCGCCCAGTTCGACCTCGACAAGGCCCGCGACCGCGACCACATCCTCGAAGGCCTCCTCAGGGCCATCGACAACCTCGACGAGGTCATCGCCATCATCCGCGGGTCCGACGACGCCGAGGCTGCCCGCAACAACCTCATCTCCCGCTTTGACCTGACGCAAATTCAGTCGCAGGCCATCCTCGACATGCAGCTCCGCCGCCTGACCGCCCTCGACCACCTCCGCCTCGAGGAGGAGCACACCGAGCTCACCAGGCAGATCGCCGAGCTCGAGGCGCTCCTCAACGACCCGGCCCTCGTCCGCGCCGCCGTCAAACAGGAGAATCAGGACCTCCGCAAGAAGTTCGGCGACGGGCGCCGTACAGAGGTCCGCCCGGAGGAGGCCCGCCGCCTTACCCGCGACGAGCTCATCGCCCACGCCCGCATGGTCGTGACCCTCAGCAACAACGGCTACGCCAAGCGCACCAGCCTCAGCACCTACAAGCTGCAGCACCGCGGCGGCAAGGGTGTCGTCGGCATGCGCAAGACCACAGAGGACGACGTCATCCGCCACACCCTGGAAACCGACACCAAGGACACCATCCTCTTCTTCACGGACGGCGGCCGCGTCTACTCCTTCAAGTGCTACATGATCCCGGAGAACACTTCCCGCGTGACCCGCGGCACGCCCCTCAAGGTCCTCATCCCCGCGCTGCCGGAAAACGACCGCGTCACCTCCATCGTCGCCTTCACGGACCTCCGCCAGGGCGGCTACCTCGTCATGGCGACCCAGAAGGGCGAGATCAAGCGCGTCCCGCTCGAGCGCTTTGCCAACATCCGCAGCAGCGGCATCATCGCCATGGACCTGGAGGAGGGCGACCACCTCATCTCCGCCCGCTGGGCCGCCAGCGACGAGGACGAGATCATGGTCGTCACCCGCAACGGCATGTCCGTCTGCTTCCCCGTCGACCAGCTCCGCGTCCGCTCCCGCACCGCCGGCGGCGTCCGCGCCATCCGCCTGCGCGACGACGACTACGTCATCTCCATGGACGTCGTCGACCAGCAGGGCAACCTCCTCGCCGTCAGCGAAAACGGCTTCGGCAAGCTGACGCGCATGGACCGCTTCCGCCGGCAGGGCCGCGGCGGCTCCGGCGTCATCGCCTTCAAGGTGAACGAGAAGACCGGCCCGCTGGCCGCCACCCTCGTGGTCAAGGGCACAGAGGAGCTCGTCATCGCCACCGCCAAGGCCCAGGTCCAGCGCATCCCCCTCAGCGAGGTCGGCATGCAGGGCCGCATCGCCCGCGGCGTCACCGTCATGCGCGTCGACGACGACGACCACGTCACCTCCATGGCCATCCTCACGCCGCCGGACGCGCCGGAGGAAAAGGGCGTCACCCCGCGCGTCGCCCGCCGCTCGGCAGCCGCCGACGCCGAGGCCAAGCCCACCACCAGGCGCCCGCGCCCGCCGCACGGCCAGGCAGCCTCGGACATAGAGGACGCAGCCGCCGGCGCCGAGCAACTCGGCATGCCCCTCGAAGACCTCGGCCTCGATGAAGAGGACGAGGACGCCCCGGAAGAGGACATCGTCGATGAACTGGAAGCCACCGGCATCGACGACGCGGAAGAAGACGAGGAAGAGCCCGAAGAGGACTAACCTCGCCCCAACCAAGTCCAAAAGGAAGAGCGGCGCTCCACCGGGGCGTCGCTCTTTCCATTTCTGTCCCTTCCCTCCAACCTCCATACCGGCGAAAGCCGGTATCCAGGGGCGAGGCCGTCTGCCGCGTACTCACTCACTCATCCCCCCACCGCTACCGTCATTCCCGCTCCCCCCCTATCACGTCATTCCTGCGAAGCATGCCCCGTACCCCGATACGGGGGCAGGAATCCAGAGGGGCGGAGGGGCGGCGGCGCACCCCACAACCGACTACTACCGTCATTCCCACCCAACCCCCACCACCATACCGGCGAATGCCGGTATCCAGAGGAGCCGGGCTGCGCCCCGCCCCCCTTTTGCCCCGCGCCCCTCACCCTGCTACCCTACCCCCATGACCACCAACGGCAGCCACAAGATCAAGGCCGTCTTCTTCGACCTCTACAACACCCTCGCCCGCTTCTGGCCCCCACGAGAGCAGGTGCAGGCGCAGGCCTGCGCCGACTTCGGCTACACCGTCACCCCCGCCGGCATCGCCCGCGGCTACCTCCGCGCCGACGCCTTCATGTCGGCGGAGAACGCCCGCAGCCAGGTCCAGCGCCGCTCCCCCGCCGACCAGCTCGCCTTCTTCACCGAGTACGAGCGCCTCATCCTGGAGGGCGCCGGGTTTGACGTGCCCCCCTCCGTGGCAGGCCAAATCTGGCAGCGCGTACGACAGATCCCCTACGGCATGGCCCTCTTCGACGACGTCGCCGACACCCTCCAGCGCCTCCGCGCCGCCGGGTACGTCGTCGGCGTCATCACCAACTTGGACTCCACAGGCGACAAGGTCTCGCGCGACATGGGCCTTGGCGCGCTCGCCGACTTCGTCGTCACCTCCGGCGAGGTCGGCCAGGGCAAGCCCCACGCCCCCATCTACCTCACCGCCCTCGCCCGCGCCAACGCCAACCCCTCCGAAGCCATCATGGTCGGCGACTCCGTAACCGGCGACGTCGAGGGCGCCATGGCCGTAGGCATCACCCCCATCTACATCAACCGCTACCCCAACACCCCCCCGGAAACCCCGCCCCCAGAGGGCGTGCCGATGGTGCACGACCTCGCAGGGGTGGAGGAGTTGCTGCGGAGAAACGCACGTGAGCTATAGGAGGTGTAATTTTGTACGTTCAGGACCACACTGAGGGCTGGCGATTCCTGGAATCCCTCGTTGAACTCGGCTTCGTGCACTGGGAACAAGGACAGCAAACACCACGGTGCGGAGTAGCGATTACCGACCCCTCAATCTTGAGGTCTGTGGAGGACCATTTTTTCGTTTCAGAAGAGGCAATAGCATTGTATTATCCGTTCGATTCCTTCGATTTGTTCGCCATCGGCACCATGAGTGGCTTAACTCACGTAATCAATTTCCGCGCCGTCACCTACCAACACCCAAACTTGCACTTCATCAGCGCCCGGGTTTCAGGTTTCCTAGATGTGGACCGGTTACAAGCAGCAGCATATGCCAGGTATGCTCTTCGGCAATTCCGGAATAAGCTTATGCCCCTGCCAGATTGGTTTGTTGAGTCGGAACGACAGGCATATGAGAGTAGCCCCAAATGCTTCATCGCCAGAGAAGAAGCCCGAATCTTCCGGCGTATGTTTCTGGAAGTTTTGTCGGGCCTCGACCGTGAAAGTGAGATGAGAGTCAGTTTCAGAGGGAATGTGCTTATAGTCGACCTTGGGCATGACTACTTTGATGCGCGGGCTTGGGGTGACGCTTGGCCCGACACCTATCGAGTTATGGTTTCCCCGGAAACGAAGTTGCCTGCCCGTTTCATGTCCTCGTGGGTCGATGTCACCCTATTCGATGGCCAAGTGTTTATTGGCGGGCTCTCGTTAGGGCCGTGCGAAGCGATCACCCAGGATTCTGGCTAGGCAATTCGATCTTGCCTGAATTTTGGCCAGCAGGAGGCACCCCATCCCTGCCACCCGCACTGCGGGCAAGCTACCCCGCGCCGTCCTCGCACACCACCGCGTGAGAGCCGTCGACGTTGGTGTGCACAGCGTAGACCGCGCCCTCGTAGGAAAAGAGGAGCCGGTAGCCGAGGGTCACTACCTGCGCGTAGGCAAACCCCTCTTGCGGACATCCCAGGCTCGCGTCAGACCATTGCTCCGCCTTCGCGCTGCCCGGCGAAAACGCCGTCCCCGCCGCCCCCACCGATTCCGCCAGCACCGCCAGGGCCGCAGCCGCAACCGGCTCCGGCGCCCCGGAGCTCACCTCCGTCTCAGGCGCCACAAAGGGGGTGTCTGCCTGCGGCCCCTCCGTGTCCTCGCACACCACCGCGTGAGAGCCGTCGACGTTGGTGTGCACGGCGTAGACCGCGCCCTCGTAGGAAAAGAGGAGCCGGTAGCCAAGGGTCACTACCTGCGCGTAGCCAAACCCCTCCTGCGGACATCCCAGGCTCGCGTCAGACCACTGCTCCGGCGTCGCGCTGTCCAGCGAAACCCCCGTCTCCGCCGCCCCCACCGATTCCGCCAGCACCGCCAGGGCCGCGGCCGCAACCGGCTCCGGCGCACCCGCGTCCCCCTCCACATCCGGCGTCGCGGAGGGAGCGGCCGCCTCCGGCACACGGGCCGGCGCAGTGGCGTCCGGCGTGGCGGAGACAGCAGCCTCCTCCGGGTCCGCAGCCTCGTCTCCACAGGCCGCCAGGAGCACCAGCGCCGCCGCAAGCGTCAGCGCAACTCGCACCATCCGCTACGCCGCCGGAACCTGCATCCGACTGTACACCCGCCGCGCGTTCCCCTCGAAGATCGCGTGCCGGTCCTCGTCGCTCAACCACTCGATCCGGTCGATGTACTGCTTCGTGTCGTTCAGCGCCCGCCCCGTCGCCGGGTCCTTCACCGACCCGTTCGCCGGCTTGTCCGTCCCGAAGATGCACCGGTCCACGCCCACCACCTTGATTAGCAGCTCCATCGCCTCCCCGTCGTACAGGACCGTGTCGTAGTACAGCCGCCGCATCGACTCGTCGAAACTCTCCCAGTTCGCCTCCGGCTCCCGCACCTGCGAGTTCATCCGGAACGCCCGCCCCCGGCCCGCCTGGAACGGGATGTACCCGCCCCCGTGGCCGATGATGATCTTCAGATTGGGGAAATCCCGGAACACCTGCGGCGACCGGATCAGCGCCCACGCCGCCACCGCCTCCTCCTCCACGAAGTACCCTAGCTCCGGCTCCCGCGAGAACCGGAACGGCCCCCCGTGCACCAGCGCCGGCACGTCCAGCTCCACCATCTTCTCGTACAGCGGGTACCAGTACTCGTCCCCCATGTGCGGCGTCTCCAGCGACCCCTCGCCCGGGTCCGGGTTGATCTTCAGCCCCACCATCCCCAGCTCCGTCACGCACCGCTCCAGCTCCTCGATGCAGAACGAGATCGGCTGCCCCGCCGCCTGCGGGATCGCGCACGTCCCCACAAACCGCTCCGGGTGCAGCTTCACGCACCGCGCGATCATGTCGTTCACCCCCTGCGTGATCCGCAGCACCACCCCCTCCCGCCGGTCCCCCGTCGGCACCGCCCATGGCCGCGGCGACACGATCTGCACGTCCGTCCCCACCTCCGACACCTCTGCGATGTGCGGGATCAAGCTCTCCTCGATACGCTCGTCCGAGATCTCCGGCGCCGACGGCCGAGGCAGCGCCCCGGACCCGCTCGATAGCGACCGGAAGTAGTTGTAGTACTCGACGGGGCCGGTGATATGCGCGTGGGCGTCAATGTTCATGGGTGTCCCTCCGTGGTGTGTGGGTGCAGTGTACTACAGCGGTTGCCAACGCGGACCCGTTCGTCCTGACTGCGTCCTCACCCTTGACCAAGGAGCCATGAGATGCCTCGCCACAGTCCTGACCCAGCAGGATTTCAGGCCGAAGAACCACACCCCAGCGCCAGACACGTCACGGCTGCCTGGTTAATCTCCCAGTCCAATCTCCGGTCCAGGCACGGGCTGTCCCCGTCCGACGTTGTCGTACTTCAATTCATAGATTAGCCCCACGGCGGTTTCGGGGATCTCCAACTGCCGCAACAGCCGGGGCAGCCCGGCGACGGTCCCCTCGAAGTCCAGGGTCACCACGTGGATGATCAGCCTCCACCGGGCGCCGTCCGAGAAACCATCGTTCTCCTCAATATAGCCGGCGAGGTCCGGGGCGTCCGCCAACGGGAACACGTACTTCCGGTCCTTGTTGCGCCCCTCCAAGGTGTTGAAGCCCAGTTCAACATCCGTAATGCCCAGGGTGTTGCCGGAACTGTTGGCGAAGCGGTCAAGCACCAGCGACCAGCGCCACAGCTCCTCAAAGTCGTGGGGAACGGCGACCACTACCAAGTTAGTCTCAGTAAAGTCTTGCGGTTGGGCACGCAGCAGCGCCGCCTTTGCCGCCGCGATCTTCGTCTCCTCTTCTCCAACACTCGCCTTCACATAGTAATACACCTTTTCGTCCGATGTGCGGAAGTTTATGTTTGCCACCCGCAGGCTAGGGTAGGTATCCCACATCGAACAAGCGTTGTTGATGCGTGAGTCGTCCTTGACCAGCGAGTCACAGTTCCCGGCGAGGGTTGGGAAGGTGGTCCTATCGACTCCGGAGATGTCAAAGTCGCCCTCTGTTCCCGTCGACCCGCCGGCCCCTTCATCCGCCTCGGGCCAGAACTCCCGGAACGCCCGCCACCCCGGGGAGGAGCGCCGCGCCTCGGCGCCCCCGGGAAACAGCTTAATGGTCTGATACACCGACGATTTCGGCAAAATGAATCCTGGTATGTCTAATTGTTCGGCGCTCAACTCCCCGCTGCCGCACAGGAGGGACTCCAGCACGCAGTCATGCTCCCCCGTCCTGCGGGCAACCTCCTGGGACTTGCCCAGCATCTTCTGCAACGCCGCGTCGTCCAGGCGCTCGCTCTGGGTCAGGTAGATGTACAGCGCATTCCCCGCCCGATAGACCGCGTCCACCTCAATGACCCCGGTCTTGTGGGCCCACTCGAAGACCTCGCAGTGGATCGCGTCCCCAGCCAATGCCCCGCCGAAGCAGTCGTCCGAGGTGCTTTGCGCCCCATTGAGGAAGAACGCCAGCGCCAGCGCCCCGGCTATCAGCAGCGCGAACCCAGCCCACACTGCGCGCTGTACACCAACCTGTTTCAAGAGAACATCACCAATTCAAGCCCGCCTTCTTACGATGGAACGCTTGCAATCCACGGCGGGTTCCCTCAGCACGAACGGGCGGTGCGAGATCCCGCAGGGCTACGGGGCTAAACGGCCACCCTACCGCACCCGCCCCCCGCCGCCCCGCACCTCGATGGGCAGCTCCACGCCGATGCCCCGCTCCCTCGCCTTCCGCAGCACCACGCCCGCAGCCGCCGTGTCCTCCATCGCCACGCCCAGCCCGTTGAACAGCGTGATCGCCTCCGGGCCGGGCCGCATTCCCGCCAGCCCCAGCGCCAGGTGCTTCATCTCCACCGCCTGCGCCCACTGGAACGTGCCCCGGTCCTCCGCCAGCATCAGCTCGCCGCACTCCACCTTCGCCTGCGCCACGCTCTCCACGACGACCACGTCGCACCGCCCGACCGTGTGCTCGTCGATCTCCCGCCGCCCCGGCGTCGTCGCCCCGATCGCGTTGATGTGCGCCCCCGGCGACAGCCACTCCGCCGCGAACACCGGCTCCCGCGACCCCGTCGCCGTCACGATGACGTCCGACCCGCTGATGCACGCCTCCCCCGTCTCGACGGCCACGGCGTCCAGCCCCAGGTCGTCCCGCAGCTCCGCCGCAAAACCCTCACGGTTGGGCGCCGTCCTCGTGTACACCTTCACCTTCGTGATGGGCCGCACCAGGCAGATCGCCTCCACCTGCGCCTTCGCCTGCAGCCCGCTCCCGACGATGCCGATGACGCTCGCGTCCTCGTTCGCCATGTGCTTCGTCGCGAGCCCCGCCACCGCCCCCGTCCGAATCTCGCTCAGCACCCGGCTCTCGACGATGGCCTCCAGCCTGTTCTCGCTCGTGGAGAACGCGAGCACCAGGTTCACGCCGCCGCCGTACGTCTTGAACCCGTACGTGTCGAAGCCCGGCGAGCTCCCGATCATCAACCGCTGCCGCCCGCCCGGATAGAACAGCGTCTGCCGCACCAAACTCCCCCCAAGCCCCTCCCCCTCGTGCCGAAACGCGTCCTCCATCGCCTGGATGCACTCACCCATAGGCAGCAGCTCCCGCACCTGCTCGTTATCGATGTGTACCGCCATGCCAAGCCTCCTACTAACCCACCCGTCGTTCCTGCGAAGCATGCCCCGTACCCCGATACGGGGGCAGGAACCTCACCCTACGAGCACACTCGTCTCCGCCAGCCCAAACCACATCGTAGGGGCGCTTCGCGAAGCGCCCGTCCCGCCGCAGCGGGACCCTCACCCTACAAGCACATCCATCTTGGCCAGCCCAAACCACATCGTAGGGGCGCTTCGCGAAGCGCCCGTCCCGCCGCAGCGGGAACCTGACCTCGACACCAGAAACATTCGTCGCAACAGCCAGCCCACTCCCCACTACAGATACCCATGCTCCCGGTACCACCGCTCCGCCCCCGGGTGCAGCGGCACGTCCAGCGGCGTCGCCTCCGTCTCCTGCCCCAGCTGCCCGACGCCCGTGTAGCTCTCCTCCCACCGGATGAACTCCGCCCGCTGCGCGATGGCCGCGCACACCTTGTACGCCGTCTCCTCCGGCAGCGACTCCCGCGTGTACAGCGGCCACCCGCTGTAGTCGATGGTCACGATGTCCCGCGCCAGCAGCGGGAACCGCTCCTTGGGCAGCGCCACCCGCCGCCAGCCGATCGCCTCCATGCCCGCCATCACGTCCTCTTCCAGCTCCAGCGGCAGCAGCCCGTTCTCCAGCCCCACGTTCAGCCACGTCGGTATCCCCTCGTCGAACACCATGTCGATGCTCCCGTCGCGGATCCCTGCCAGCCGTCGAGCGTCCCCCGGCGGCCCGTTGAGCTGCAGGCTCCCGCCCCACGACACGAAGTCGTCCAGCGTGAAGCCGTACATCGGCAGCAGTTGGTCCAGCAGCGCCCGCGTCGAGTGCGTCGCGTCCTCCCGCACCGACACCCGCAGCGCCGGCTTCCCGCCCGCGGCCCGGCCTCCCGCCCCGCGATCCCCGCCAGCGACGTCCCCCCCAGCCGGGGCTGCACCGCCGCCACAAACCGGTCGTACGACGGGTACGACGCGATAACGCGCACGGGCAGCGGCTCGCTGTACAGCCCCGTCCCCCGGTACGCCTGCGTCAGCATCGCCGAGGGGTTCACGAAGGCGAGGTCCAGGTCGCCCCGCGCCACCGCGTGCGCCAGCGCCGGCGACCCCGGCGCCATCCGTAGCGCCGGCGTGAACGCCTCGCCGCTCCCGTTCCCGATGACGATCGACACATCCCGGTCCTCGTAGTACCGGATGTTCGGGTCCCCCGCAATCCCCAGCGCAATCTCCCACAGCATCTTGCTCCGCTGAAACTGCGCCCCCCGCGGAAGCTGCTCCATCCACTGCCTCCTTGTCCCCTAACCCAACCACCATCCCGGCGAAGGCATGCTCCGTACCCCGATACGGGGCCGGGATCCAGGGGTGGCGGGGCCGTCCTCACCGGCCGTTCTCGCCCCAACCGTCGTTCCTGCGCAGGCAGGAACCCCGGCAAACAGGCCCCGCTCGGATTCGTAGGGGCGGTTCGCGAACCGCCCGTCCCGCCAGCAGGCGGGAACCCCGCGGTCCACCCGCACCAAGTCTCTCGGAGTCCCCGCCCTGCGCCCCCTACTCGTCATTCCCCCGCCCCCCTACCCGTCACTCCTGCGCAGGC
>JAPONS010000082.1 GCA_026713825.1 Chloroflexota bacterium
CGTGCCCGCGATGATCCACGGTTCCGGCACGTGCAACCCCGCGTTCACCACCACCGGCTCCCACTACATGAACGTGGACAACACCGGCTTCGTGCAGCTGATGGACTCCAACATCTTCCAGGACTTCCCCGGCATCAGGTTCATCCTGCCGCACGGCGGCGGGGCCATACCGTACCAGTACGCGCGCTTCAAGGGACTGAGCATCATGGCGAAGCGCGAGCCGTTCGACGAGTTCCTGAGCCGCCTCTACTTCGACACCGCCATCTACAACCAGGCAGCCACCGAGTTCATGCTCAAGACGATAGGCGTCGACAACGTCCTCTTCGCCTCGGAGATGATCGGCGGCGTGCAGGCGATCGACCCGGACACCGGGCGCTGGTACGACGACACGAAGCCGTACATCGACGGCATCGACTGGCTGACCGATGAGGACCGGTACAAGCTGTTCCACGGCAATGTGCTGAAGGCGTACCCGCGCGCAAAGCCGTACATCGAGAAGATCGAGGCGAGCACGGCGTAGGACAACAAAGGGGGAGACATGGAGACGACACTGGCTGCAGTCAAGGTTGCGCCCCGCACGGCGGAGATACAGGAGATCGACGTCCCGGACATCGACTACAACAGCGCCCTGATGAAGGTCGAGGCGGCCGGCATGTGCGGCTCTTACGGCTACTTCACGAGAGAGGGCGGCGGACGGAGCCCGGTGCCCGGGATGAACGCGCACGAGAACGCCGGCGTCATCGTGAAGGCGGGGCAGGGGTTCCTGGACCGCCACGGCGTCGAGGAGGGCGAACTCGTCGCGCTGGAGGAGTACCTCCCCTGCGGACACTGCGAGTGGTGCCGCATCGGCGAGTTCAGGCACTGCTGGCTCACCGACACGCACAACAACCCCAATCCCAGCAGGCTGGACGGCGGCTTCCGCCAGTACCTCTACCTCCCCCCGAACGTCGTACTGCACAAGGTCTCGCAGTCGCTGACGCCCGACGAGGCCGCGCTGGCCCTGCCGGTCGGCAACGGCGTGCAGTGGGCGGTGAAGGAGGGTGAGGCCGCTCCGGGCAAGACGGTCGTCGTGCAGGGACCGGGCTCCAAGGGTCTCGGCGCCACGCTCGCGGCCAAGAAGGCCGGCGCGACGGTCATCGTGACCGGCCTGTCGAAAGACGGCGCGCGGCTCGAAGCGGCAAGGCGGCTCGGCGCAGACCACACCATCGACGTGCAGGCCAACGACTTTACCGAGACCATCATGGACATCACGAGCGGGCGCGGCGCCGACGCCGTGGTGGACTGCACCACCGGCCGCATCCCCGTCATCTTCAACCAGGCGATAGACGTCCTGGTGCGGCGCGGCGGCATCGTCGTCTCGCAGGCCTACGAGCTCGAGTCCTTCTCGTTGGAGAAGCTGACAGGCAAGTACGGGCAACTCCGCGCATGCCGGGGTCACAGCTACGCGAGCGTGGCGATGGGCCTCGAGCTGATCGCGTCGGGCGACTATCCACTCAAGGAGATGGTGACGCACAACTATCCCCTGGACCTGACCGGCGAGGCCTGTCTCGCCTCGGGCGGCGAGGGCGACGGCGGCGACGCCATATGGGTGATGGTCAACCCCAACATGGCGGCTTAGGGCAGGGCACTCGCAGGGGCGGTCCGTGAACCGCCCTACGCCTCGCAGGACGAGGACTCGGCGACAGAGAAAGGAGCGACGGATATGGCCACCATCGTCGGAACGTTCTTCCATTCGCACGGGGGCACGACGTCGCTCCCGCCAGAGTTGTGGGTAGCGCGCCGGAATGCGCGGCCTATCCGCGAGGACGTGCCCAACGAGTCCCTCGAGGTGAACATCGAGAAGGCCAACCGAACGCATGAGGGCTTCCGCGTCTTGCGCGAGCGCATCGCCGAGCTCGAGCCGGACGTGCTCGTCATCTTCAGCGACGACCAGCTGGAGTGCTTCGACTTCAACAACTACCCCGCGTTCGCGGTCTACGTCGGCGACAGCTTCGCGAAGTCGCCGCGTGAGCCGCGCACCCCGGAGATCGGGCGTCACGCCGAGCCCGGCTACCGCTTCCCCGGCCACCCGGAGCTTGGCGTGCACCTGCTCTCCGGCGTCATGCAGCGCGGCTTCGACCCCGCCTTCTGCATGGACATGCCGAAGCCGGACCGCGGCCTCGCCGGCGGTGTCATCCGGTCGGTCGAGGAGTTGACCGACTTCTCGCTGCCCTCCGTTCCCATCATGATGAACCTCTACTTCGCGCCGCAGGTGTCCGGGTTGCGCAGCTACCAGTTCGGCAAGGCGGTGCGCGAGGCGCTGGACGACGCGCCTTCCGACCTGCGCGTCGCGGTCGCGGCGTCGGGCGGTCTCTGGCACACGCCGGGGATGCCGGGCGCGTGGCTGAACGAGGAGTTCGACCGCGCGATACTGGCGCGCCTCGAAGCGGGCGACGCCCGCGGTATGGCCGACTACTTCGACTCCTACGTCATCCCGGAGGACGACACGAGCCAGGACGCCGCCTACCGCGGGCGCGTCAGCACCGGCATGCCGTCGCCGGGCGGTCCCGCCTTCGGCACGCGCGAGACCTGTGCGTGGATAGCGGCCGCCGCCGTCACCGAGGGCCGCCCCACCACCATCA
>JAPONS010000083.1 GCA_026713825.1 Chloroflexota bacterium
GACCGGCCGTTCCCAGGGCCAGAAACCGTAGCGCCAGGAGTGCGCCGAACCCGAGCGCTGCCCACGTCAGGTCCTTGACGGGCGTGCGCAGCGCGACAGCGTCGGACCCCACGGTGGCCTGCCCGCCGTAGAAGAACGGGAACACCACCGCCAGAATCAGGATGAAGGGCACGATTATTCTGCCCAGCGCCCAATACTGTCTCAGCGACACGCCCGTAAAGAAGGCTGCGAAGAGAAAACAGGTCGCAAAGAGCCCTGCGCCGACATAGAGATTAGTATTGAAAATGGCCACGAACGACACGCTCAGGACAATCAGCAGTTTCGCGAACGGCGTCATCCGGTGCGCCAGCGAATCACCCTGGATGAATGACAGTTGGGCCCTGGCGCTCATTTCGTCCTACCCGGCGCTCCGCGATTCCGCGCGCGACTTGTTGCTTGCATCGCGAGGCCGGCGAGGTGTCGGAGCGGCAGCGAATTCGGCCCCGATGCGCTCGACGAGCGCAGCCGTGGTCAATAGCGGTTCCCCCAGCAGGCGCGTGGAGATTTCATGCACCGGGGGCGGGCGGAGCCTCGCCCGGGCCAGAACCCCGGGGGCGGCGAACAACTCGTCCGGCGCGCCGTCGAAGGCCACCGCGCCATCGCAGAGCACCACGGTGCGATCCGCGTATTCGGCCACCAGCCGCATGTCATGGGTGATGAACACCACCGCCGCACCTCCGGCGGCGAGTTTGCGAAGCAATTCCATGAGATTTCTGGCCTGGTGGTAGTCCTGGCCGAAAGTCGGCTCGTCGAGGACCACGACGTCCGGCTCGTCGACGACCATCGCCGCCACCGACAGCCTGCGTTTCTGGCCGTGGCTCAACACATACGGGCTGGCGTCGCGCCGCTCGAGCAAACGCACGGCCCGCAGGTAGTCCAGGGTGCGCTGCTCCACCTCGTCCTGCGCGAGCCCCAGCGCCCGCAGACCGTGGGCGATCTCGCCGTAGACCGTCGCGCGGACGAACTGTTTCTCGGGGACCTGAAAGATGTGCGCCACACGCCGGGCCAGGTGCGCAAACTTGTATTCGGTGGTGGGGATACCGTCCACCAGGACCTCGCCTGAATCCGGCACGGCGATGCCGTTGAAAAGCGATGCCAGGGTCGACTTGCCCGAACCGTTCTGGCCGACCAGGGCGAGCAGTTCGGAACGGCGGGCCGAGAAACCGACGCCCTTGAGGACGTCGTGATCACCGTAGGCGAAGCTGACGTCCCTGACTTCGATAACTGCGGACGACTCCGTATTCGTTGATGCGGCGTCCGCCGTGTGGCCGGCTGCGTCAGCGTGGCCAACCGGAGCGACGTCGAGTCGGCCGGCCGAGGCAGGACTGTCCTGGCCAGCCGTTGCACCGCCTGTGTCCATGGCCGGAGTGGGCGCCCTCGGGTCGCCGCCCAGCGCCTCGACCGCCGCTATCAGTTCATCGCCGGTCAGGGACATTCCTCCGTCAAATTGCAGTCCTCGCGCCCGCAACTCCAATGCGACTTCGGTCGCCTGGGGTATCCACAGACCCATATCGTCGCGAACTTCCAGGCCGCGCTGTTCCATGAACTCCCGCGGCGTCCAGGGTCCCGCCACGCTGCAATCTTCAACCAGCAGCACCGCGTCGACCCGGTGGAAGACTTCGTCGACCTC
>JAPONS010000084.1 GCA_026713825.1 Chloroflexota bacterium
GGGAGAGTGCGAGGGGAACGGCGACGGCGTCGACAGGCCCGCTGAGCCCGCCGAGAGCAATTTCAGGGACAAGGTGAAGATCACGGCCTACCCGACCGAAGAGTTCGGCGGCATCGTGTGGACGTACATGGGGCCGGCCGATGCGAGGCCGCCGACGCCGCAGATGGAGTGGACGCAGGCGCCGGAGACGCACCGGGGCGTCACCAAGGTCGTCCAGCCGACGGGGTGGCTGCAGGGGCTGGAGGGCGGCATCGACACCGTGCACAGCACTTTCCTGCACCGGCGGCTGGCCGGATTCGGCATCGGCGCTCGGGACGCCGCGTTCAGGCGCTCGGCCTCCGCTATCGTGGAGGTCGTGCCCACCGGCTACGGCTACACCTACGCCGGCCTGCGCCCCCTGCCGGACGACGCGGGCGTCTTCGTGCGCGGCTACCACTTCGTCATGCCCTTCTACCAGCTCCGCGCGGCGCAGCTCGGCTCCGTGCTCAGCGGGCGCAGCGAGGTCCGCCGCATTGTATCGGGCCACGCCTGGGTGCCCATCGATGACACGCACACGATGGTGTGGAACTACACCTACAGCTTCGGCGACGACCCGTTGACCGAGAGCGACCAGCAGCTCTACGGGAGCGGCAACGAGCTCTACAAGGACATCGACCCCGACCACGGCTTCCGCGCCATCGCCAACGCCGGCAACGACTACTTCATCGACCGCGAGATGCAGCGCACGGTGAACTACACGGGCATCCAGGGCGTGAACGTGCAGGACCGGGCCGTCCAGGAGAGCATGGGCGCCATCTGCGACCGCACCAAGGAGCACCTCGGCACGACGGACCGCGCCATCATCATGGCCCGGCGCATCATGCTGGAGGCTGCGCGCACCGTCGAGGACGGCGGCGACCCGCCGGGCCTTGGCACAGACATCAACAGCCTCCGTGCCATCGAGAAGGTCCTGCCCATCGGCGTCCACTGGCGGGACGCGCTCCACGACGAGCTGTACAACCAGCGGCCTTACTCGCCGGAGTACACGCCAGCGTAGCTATTTCTCCGTAAGGGTCAGCGTTGGGGTGGGGTGTACTCACTCCCCATCCGTGCTACATTACGCCCGGCAGCACGCGAGCACAGCGAAAGGGTAGGATGCGTTATGACAAGCATTGGAATCGTCGGGATGGGCGCGGTTGGACAGGCGCTCTTGAAGGCCAGCGAGTCGGGGACGCTCACCCTGCCCGTCGCGGGCGTCACCAGCCGCACGGAGGCTACGGCCCTCGAATTCCTCGAGACGCTTGCGTCGCCGCCGCCCTACTGCTCGCGGGAGGAGCTGCTCGAAACGGCCGACCTGGTCGTCGAGGCGGCGGGCGGGGGGGTGGTGCCGGACCTCGCCCGGGAGACGTTTGAGGCGGGCAAGGACCTGATGGCCATCAGCATCGGCGCGCTGCTCGACCACCCAGACATCCTGGACCTCGCGGCGGAGCGCGGCTGCCGGCTGTACGCGCCGTCGGGCGCGATCGCGGGGCTGGACGGCATCAAGTCGGCGTCGTCGGGGAGGATCGACCACGTCACGATGACGACGCGCAAGCCGCTGAAGGCGCTGGAGGGCTCGCCCTACCTGGTCGACCGCGGCATCTCCGTGCTGGGCTACACCGAGGAGACGGAGATCTTCGCCGGCACCGCTCGCGAGGCGTGCCGCGGCTTCCCGGCCAACGTCAACGTGTCCGCCGCCGTCAGCCTGGCCGGCATCGGCCCCGACCTGACGCAAATCCGCATCATGGCCGTCCCCGGCCTGGAGCGGAACTGCCACGACATCGAGGTTGAGGGCGAGTTCGGGCGGCTGCACATCCACATCGAGAACATCCCAACGGAGAACCCCCGGACGGGGCGGCTGACGGTGATGAGCATCATCCGGACGCTGCAGAATTTGGCGAGCCCGTTGCAGATTGGGACGTAGGGCAGGAATTTCTCAACACTATGGGTGCCCAGCCTCGTTAAGAACAGTCTCAACGGCAGTAACTGCGTCGATTAAAGGTTCGTGCTCCCATATTCGCAATACTCTCCAGCCTGCTTGTTCTAGGGCGTTGGCATCTGTACTGTCCCGTTCAACGTTGGCGCGAATCTTGCACTCCCAGTATTGAGCGTTTGCGCGTGGGCGCTGACTGTGCTCAGAACAGCCGTGCCAAAAGCACCCGTCGATGAAAATCGCGACGCGCCGACGAGGGAATACGATGTCTGGGCGGACTTTGCGTTCACCAGTGTCCAAGCGTAGGTCAACCCTGAATCTCCAACCAGCTTGATGAAGAGCAGAGCGCAAGCGGCGCTCAGGAAGTGTGTCTCGCCGCTTGTTTGCCCGCATGGTCGCACGCGCCGCCAAGCTAGACGCGACTGGATAACCTGTATTCAGCATCTCCCTTTCAAAGGATAGATCAGGGAAACTCTTAGCCACGGAGTCGGCAATTGCAAGCGCCAATAGAGGAGGCACGGCATTGCCAATCTGCTCAAATCTGCTGCGTTCTGAACCGGAAAAATGATACCAGTCTGGAAAAGACTGCAATCGGGCTGCTTCCTTCGTTGTCAGCGTCCTGCGGCGACCATCGGGGAGGCGGAGGCGCATCATATCTCCAGTTTCACCGCTTAGGTTTCGTACAGTTAGTGTGCGAGCCGGTCGATCCAGATGTAAATCACGAGGTACACGACAGCCCGAGGCATGCTCATACCGTTCAACATAGGCGTTCATGCTATCAGACAGGAATTTCGCACGACGTGACTCACGCCAAAATGTCCCCGGAATGGCTTGGCGCACATTTACAGTTTCTGGATTTGGTTGTGGCAGGGGAATGAGCGAAGGCCCCAAGGTTCCAAAGACAAACAACCTCCGTCGATTCTGTGGGACTCCATAATGTGCGGCATTCAAGACGACTTCTTCCACATTGTAGCCAAGCTTATAGAGTTCAGCCTCTAGCTGGTCAAGATGATCTCGCTTACTTGACCTTGCCAGTTCAGGAACGTTTTCGATTACCACCACGGAGGGATGTAACTTTTCAATTGCCGCTGATGTGATTGATAGCCCTTCCCTCTCATCAAGTTTGCCCATGCGTTTTCCGGCACGGCTCCAAGGCTGACAAGGTGGACCTGCAACCAAGATGTCAGCCTCTGGAAATTCAAGCGTTTCATTTATGTTAGCGCACGTTGCCTTGCCTAAGTTTTGCGAGAATGTTGTTGCCGCGTCTCGGTTGTAGTCGATGCCTTCAACCTCGAACCCTCGTGCCCAAAATCCCAGAGAGAGGCCACCTGCGCCACAAAAGAGATCGAGAACCTTCAGCCCGATTGAGTCTCTCCGCCTAAGGGAGGCATTTAGGTCGTTTGTCCAACTACTAGGTCTGAACTTCACTGTCGTCACCGTGGCAACCTTTGAACAAATGTCTGAACCCAGTCCTTAAGTCGCTGCACCAGTTCATTTGGCAAATCGCTATCTTGGAGTACATGCAATAGTCGGATGCGGTCGAAGGGGATGCTTGAGAAGTCAGAACCATTAAGTTCATCTGTGGATGTCAAAGATAGAGTCTCAGGGAAGGCGACAGCCGTTATCGGCCTTGCAAGGAATCCAACGATTCTCCTTTCAGTCCAGCGCTTTGCAGGTTGATCATCCTTCCACGCGCCCTCTGAGATTGTGGCTTGTCCTATAACTGCAAGTTGACCTGGCCTGCGATCAAGGAATGGCTTCCAAGAAATTGCATCCCCCCCAAAGTCGCGCGTATCGGCTGCGGAAAAGACAACTGGCCTTTCATGCATGCGACCACTGAGTTCTTCAGCCGCCTCAGTTACCGGTAATGGCAACTTCCCCCCTCGGTAGCCCCCCGCTACTCCAAATCTCACTCGATGTTCGGGGCCAGAACCCAAGTATGCGCTGATGGCATAAACTGCTAGCTTCTCGAAGAGAAATCCTGACTCCTGACCGTCGTCACCTAAAGCGTTGGGATAGAGTTGTCGTGCCCTAAGAAGCACCAAGAATTGATACAAATCACAGGCTAAGGTTGCATTCTCTAGTTGAGCCACACCGCGACTTACGCTTAGTGGGTAGTAGTCCTTTAGACACTGTGCACGCTCGAGTAATTCCTGATAGGCAGAATCGGCTAATTGTTCTACAGCTTCCCAGTAGCCTGATTTGAATTCGGCCTCATCCGAGCCTCTGTTCTCGCTGTCATCAGAATTGTCAGGTGGTGTCCTTGCGACCTCATCGGTAACGTCAATAACTGACAAGTACTGCGCCTCATACATGATTAGATTGACTTCTACCCAATCAGCCAGTCGAATTGCATCATGCTTGGGGTCATTACGGAGAGGAGGCAATTCAAACATCAAGAGAGCTCGATCTTGTACCTGAATGCCATGTCCAACACCACACGGTAAATCCGGCCAACTTCTGATTTCACTTCTTCGTCATCAGCGTATTCTGTCGCCTTGCCATTGACTTCTGCTAGTCGCGAATGCAGGTCAGCGAGAAGGCCTAGAAGTTCGTTGCGGCCACCACCGCTGACGCGCCAAGCGCGTTCAAGGTCCCTATCCCTTAGAAGGTTGGCCCTTGCCCGAGGGTTGGCTAGTACTTCGCTGAGCTTGCTTAGCTCTCTTGAGTCCTTAATCGCCCGCCGAAGTTCAGTTGTGGAATCTCCACACAAGAGTTCTACAAGGTGGCGTAGATTGTCCATATATTCAGAAGGGATAGGTGAGTCCGGCAATCCCTCAATTTCCGCCTGACGTCCAAGACCAATGAAATCGCGGATTCCCTGCGGATCTAGAGCGTTGTAGAACACACCGAATTTAGCTTCAACCTGATCCATGGGAATTCCTGAGTCTTCTGCTTGTCGGAATACGGCAATGGCCTCTGCATACCGGCGAACAGTACGTTGATTTGACCCGATGCGCCTGGCTACATCCTTAATGGTTTCGCCTTCACGAAGCAATTTTGCAATGAAGCGAGCCTTTGCTTCTGGCCGCCATGGTTTCGGTCCGGTGATGTGACGGAATCCCAAGTAATCATCTAAATCATTACGGTCTTGATAGACGATTACTGGAACGTGACTCAAATCTAAGTCAGACGCCTCCTCTACTAAATCCGCCCATTCCGAGCTTGAAATACCGGCAGCCCGCCGGTGCTCAGCGCTCGTCAACAACTTTAGGGTGGCTAACCGGCGATTTCCTTCAACGGTTACATACTCGCCAGATTCCGGGGGACTCTCAACTACCAATAGGGCCTCGGCGTGACGGGGTGTGAATCCCTTGTCTGCAATCGAGCGTGCTAATTCAATCAGATTGTAGCGCTGTAAGAATTCACGGAGGAGATCACCCTCGGGCTCCAACTCCCAATCACGGTCACGCGGCAACCGAGGGTTATCTGGATCAAGATGGATGCTGCTGAGGAGAACCTCTTGGTAGTCTTCTCCGGGCATGCTCCACCTTCCTATGATTCATTCTCCGAAATTGACGTTCCCTAAGATAGCACACCCTACTTGGAGGAGTCTCTTATCGCATTACCACCTACACGGCGTGGATGCCGGGGCCGTAGGTTGGACCGACGGAGAGTTCTTTCATGCGCTCCATGATTTCCGCGTTGGTGAGGTCGCTGGGGAGGGAGGTGCGGACGGAGTGGGTGCGGAAGGCCTCCGGGTTGTTGGGGCCTTGGGGTTCCTGGCCTTCCTGGAGCTCTCGGGCGGCTTTGAGCATGCGCTGGCGGACGCGGATCATTGACTCGTCCGTGCGCACGAGGTGCTCGCGGCTGCGGTCGGCGCGGGGGCCCCACTGGTCCTCGACGAGGGCGAGGTCCTGGATGGGGAAGGACTTGATGCCGGTGTACGAGAAGTTCTTCTGCAACAGCCGGTCGACGTTGTAGTCGTTGTCCTTGTTCTCGACGGCCATGAACGAGCCCGGAATTTGCTCCGGATACGTGAAGCCGCCGAAGCGGTCCTGGTTGCGCTGGTGCTCGGTGAAGGGCTCATAGCTCCAGCGGAAGCGGTACATGTAGCAGCTCTCGTCGTCGATGGGGATGCGCATGTTGCTGCAGTAGACGCCGGGGCCAGCGATGCCCGCGGAGCTAAAGCTGGGGAAGAAGAAGTTGTTCACCAGCGCCATCTGCGTCCCGCTGGACTCCGGGGTCAGCGATATCTGCCGCATCCCGTAGTCCGTCTCCTCAAACAGGAAGGACATCCGCATGAACCGCTGGTCGCCGAAGAGCGCGCCCAGCGCGGGGGAGGCGTCCTGGATGGTGCCCGGCATGGCGCGGTCGCGGGTCATGTGCAGGAAGGCGCCGTGGCTCGGGTCGTAGTCGCCCTCCATGGCTTGCATGTAGTTGCAGCGGAGGTGGTACTTGCGGACGTAGGTGCGGTCGTCAGGCAAATCCATCCAGTCGAAGCCCGGCGGGGGCGGCGGCGGGTCCTGCGGCCCGAGGTAGGCGAACACCATGCCCGCCGCGTCGAAGCACGGGTACGCCTTCACGCGCACCTTGTCCTTGTAGGTTTCACCCTCCGGCGAGTTCGGCAGATCAACGCAGTTGCCATCGACGTCGAACTTCCAGCCGTGGTAGACGCACCGGATGCCGCACTCTTCGTTTCGTCCGAAGAAAAGTGGAGCGCCCCGGTGCGGGCAGTAGGCGTCGACGAGGCCTGGCGTGCCGTTCGAGTCCCGGAATGCGATGAGGTTCTCGCCGAGCAGTTTCACGCGCACGGGCGGGCAGTCGGCCGACGGGATCTCCTCCGAGAGCAGCGCGGGCAGCCAGAACCGGCGGAACAGCTCGCCCATCGGCGTTCCTACCCCGGTTTGAGTGAGCATGTCGTTTTCTTCGCGGCTGAGCATCCAATTCCCCCTTAGTAATGAACTCGCAGCTAGGCTATATCGAAATCCCCAGTGCTCGCAAGGCGTCATGGCATACCCTCCGTCCGCGGGACCCCCTTCGACAGGGTCAGGGCGAACGGATTGAAGCAATGCGCCCCACAACAAAGGGGGCGAGACCCGAAGGCCCCGCCCCCTCGTTCACCCCCTTCGAGGGCCTCAGGACAGGCTTCGATTTCCCTCAGGGCGAACGGTTTTCTAGGCCGCGTGGATGCGTGGAGACGCCGTCGGCCCGTGCGTCAGCTCCTTGATCTGCTCGATGGCCTCAACGGCCGGCACGTCTCCCGGCAGGCTCACCCGGGCCGTGTGGATGGAGAAGCTCTCGGGGTTGTGCGGCCCCGGCGGCTCCTGGCCCTCCTGCAGCTCTCGCGCCGCCTTCAGCAGGCGACGGCGCACGCGCATGAGCGGCTCGTCGCTCGTGACCAGGTGCTCGAGCGAGCGGTCTGCGCGGGGGCCCCACTGGTCCTCGACCAGCGCGAGGTCCTGGATGGGGAAGGACTTGATGCCGGTGTAGGAGTAGTTCTTCTGCAGGATGCGGTCCACAAGGTAGTCGTTGTCCTTGTTCTCGACGGCCATGAACGTGCCCGGGATCTGCTCCGGGTACGTGAATCCGCCGTAGAGGTCGGTCTGCCGCTGCTTCTCGGTGAAGGGCTCGTAGCTCCAGCGGAAGCGGTACATGTAGCAGCTCTCATCGTCGATGGGGATGCGCATGTTGCTGGAGTAGACGCCGGGGCCCGCAATGCCGGCGGAGCTGAAGCAGGGGAAGTAGAAGGTGCTCGCCGACACGGTCTGCGTGCCGTCTGCCTCCGGCGTTGCCGCGATCTGGAGCATGCCGAAGTCCGTCTCCTCGTAGGACACGTACTTCATTCGGAGGAAGCTGCGGTTACCGAGCAGGGAGCCGAGCGTCGGGGCGGCGTCCTGAATGGCGCTGGGCGTCGCGAGGTCGCGGGTCATGTGCAGGAAGGCGGCATGGCTCGGGTCGTAGTCGCCCTCGAGCGCTTGGAAGTAGTTGCAGCGGAGGTGGTACTTGCGCACGTAGGTCTGGCCCTCGGGCAGGCTCATCCAATCGAAGCCGGGCCTCGGCGGTGTGCGGTCCCTTGGGCCGAGGTAGGCCCACACCATTCCGGCGGCGTCGAAGCAGGGGTATGCCGTGAGGGTCACCTTCTCCTTATAGGTCTCGCCCTCCGGCGTGTTTGGCATGTCGACGCAGGCGCCCGATGCGTCGAACTTCCAGCCGTGGTAGACGCAGCGGATCCCGCACTCTTCGTTGCGGCCGAAGAAGAGCGGCGCGCCGCGGTGCGGGCAGTAGGCATCGACGAGGGCGGGTGTGCCGTTGCTGTCGCGGAAGGCGATGAGTTTCTCGCCGAGCAGGTTCACGCGTACCGGCGGGCAGTCCGCCGAGGGTATCTCCTCCGACAGGCATGCGGGCATCCAGAACCGCCGGAACAGCTCGCCCATAGGCGTGCCTCGGCCCGTCTGGGTGAGCATGTCGTTCTCTTCACGGGTTAACATCCATATCCTCCTGGCCAGTAATTGCCGTTGCGAATAGCTATAGCGTCGGCGCGAGGGGGTGTCAAGGGAGCGAACGGCCTCGCGCGGCAATGCTATGCCGACCGTGCCCTGCGCCATCGGGAGGCTGCAAGTCTGTCATCCCAGTGTAAACGCCTCATCCGCCATGTCCACAATGCCCTTGCTTATCGACAGCGATGCCGTCGCGCCCGGCGATGGGGCGTTGCGGACGTGGATGGCGTTGCCCGTCACGGTGATGCGGAAGTCGTCAACGAGGGCGCCGGTGCGCTCGACGGCCTGGGCGCGGACGCCAGCGCCGCCCTCGCCGAGGTGGCGCGACTCCACCTCCGGCACGAGACGCTGCAGCGACCGGGTGAAGGCGCCCTTGCTGAATGAGCGGTAGTACTCCTGGAAGGCCGTCTTCCAATAGCGGCCCGCCATGCCCCAGAAGCCGGGGAATCCGAGCGTCGCCAGAGTCTCGCCGATGTTCACCTTGAACTTGGTGTAGCCCTCCTGGGCGAAGGCGAGCACGGCGTTTGGGCCGGCCTCGACGCCTCCGTGGATGCCCTTGGTGAAGTGGACGCCGAGGAAGGGGAAGCGGGGGTCCGGCACGGGGTAGATGAGGCCTCGCACAAGGGACGCGCCCTCGGGCGTCAGGGTGTAGTACTCGCCACGGAAGGGGATGATGCGCATGTCGTACGGGGCGCCCATCTTTGACGCGATGGTGTGGGCGTAGAGGCCAGCGCAGTTGACGAGGTAGCGCGCCGACACGTCGCCGCGGGTGGTCTCGACGGTGATGGCGCCGTCGGTGTCCTGCGAGACGTCCTCGACCTTCGCGCCCATGAGGACGTCGCCGCCGTTCTCCTGGAAGCGGCGGGCGTAGGCTTCCGTGACCTCCGTGTAGTCGACGATGCCGGTGTTGGGCGACCAGAGGGCGCGGATGCCGGCCGAGTGGGGCTCGATCTCCTTCAGGCGCTCGGGGCCGATCATCTCGAGGCCGGGGACGCCGTTGGCGACGCCTCGCTCGTAGAGGTCGTCGAGGCGGCCGAGCTCGTCCTCTCGGGTGGCGACGATGACCTTGCCGCAGAGCTCGTAGGCGACGCCGGCCTCGTCGCAGAACTCCATCAGGGACTTCGAGCCCGTCACGCAGTTCTGGGCCTTCAGCGAGCCGGGTTTGTAGTAGATGCCGGAGTGGATGACGCCGCTGTTGTGGCCCGTCTGGTGGGCGGCGAGGCGGTCTTCCTTCTCCAGGACGCCGACGCGCAGCCGGGGGTGGCGGTGGACGAGCTCCATGGCCGTCGCGACGCCGAGGATGCCGCCGCCGACGACCGCTACGTCGTAGGTGTAGTCAGCCATTGCCGTTCACCTCGAGAGGCTGCGAAAGAGATGGCCCAACGTAGCAGAGGGCTGCGGGGGGCGTCAACAAACTATCCCGGCCCACCCATGGATACCGGCTTTCGCCGGTATGGAGGGTGGGGGGTGGCTGGGGTCTCGGACGGGGGCGCCCACACCGGGACGCCGCTGTGCGCTACAATGCCCGCGTTGTTGCACGATCTAGATATGTGGAGGCTGCTATGAAGACTGTTGACGCCATCATCGACATTTTGCAGCGGGAGAAGGTGGAGTTTCTTAGCTGCTTCCCGACTACGTCTGTCATTGACGCGGCGGCTTCTGTGGGGATGCGGCCGGTGATATGCCGACAGGAGCGGGTGGGCGTCGGGATTGCGGATGGGTTTGCCCGGGTGACGAACGGTCGGCGGCCGGCGGTGTTCGCGATGCAGTACGGGCCGGGGGCGGAGAACGCCTTTGCGGGCGTCGCGACGGCGTACTCGGACTCGACGCCGATGCTGCTGATCCCGCTGGGGCAGGCGAGCGCGATTGCGGGGGTGCCGCCGATCTTCAGCTCGCAGGAGAGCTACAACGCGGTGACCAAGTGGGTGGAGCGGCTGGACCACCCGCACCGGCTGCCGGAGGTCATGCGGCGGGCGTTCAGCCGGATACGGCACGGGAAGCCGGGGCCGGTGATGGTCGAGGTTGCGGCGGACATTCTGGACGTGGACATCGGGGACGTGTGCGACGACTACTCGGCCGTCGCGGCGACGCGGTCGGCGGCGGACCCGCGAGACGTGCTGGCGGCTGCCCGGGCGCTCGTCGAGGCGGAGCGGCCAGTGATCTTCGCCGGGCAGGGCGTGCTGTACGCGGAGGCGACGGACGAGCTCGTGGCGCTGGCGGAGATGCTGCAGATACCCGTCGTGACGACAATGCTGGGGAAGAGCGCTTTCCCGGAGGACCACCCGCTGTCGGGCGGCACGGTGGCTACGGTCATGTCGCCGTTGGGGTACCGGGCGATGGCCGACGCCGACGTGGTATTGGCCGTCGGGGCGAGCCTGACGCGGCACCCGATGTCCATCACGGTGCCGCAGGGCAAGACGGTCATCCACGCCACCAACGACGAGGCCGACCTCAACAAGAGCTACCCTGCCGCGTACCCGATCCTGGGCGACGCAAAGCTGACGCTGGCACAACTGGCGGAGGCGGTGGCGGAGGTCCGGGGGACTTCGGCGGCGCGGGACAACAACGTGGCGGCGGAGCTGGCAGAGGTGCGGGACGCGTGGATGGCGGAGTGGTCGCCGGTGCTGACGTCCGGGGAGACGCCGATCAACCCGTACCGGGTGATCCACGAGATGCAGCGGGCCATCCCGCCGTCGGAGGCCATCGTGACGCACGACTCGGGCAGCCCGCGGGACCAGATGCTGCCGTTCTACCTGGCGCCGGTACCTCGCAGCTACCTGGGCTGGGGGAAGTCGCACGGGCTTGGGACGGGGCTGGGGCTGACCATCGGGGCGAAGCTGGCGGAGCCGGGGAAGGTGTGCATCAACGTCATGGGCGACGCGGCCTTCGGGATGACGGGGCTGGACGTCGAGACGGCGGTGCGGGCCGAGGCGCCCATCATCACCGTGGTGTTCAACAACGGGACGATGGCCATCGAGAACCGGAACATGATCTCCTCCCACGAACGGTACAAGGCGCGGGACCTGGGCGGGCAGTACGCGGACATCGGACGGGCGCTTGGGGCGTACGCCGAGCGGGTGACGGACCCGGACGACGTGGGGCCGGCGTTCCAGCGGGCGCGGCGGGTCACGGAGGAGCAGGGGCAGGCGGTGCTGCTGGAGTTCATCACGTCGGCGGAGACGCGGTTCTCGCACCGGCGAGCGCTGTAACGGGGCTCGCGCCGGGGGGCTGGCGGGGGTGGGTTCGATTCGATTCGAGTCGCTCCAAGTGAAGTTCTGCAGAACGAGTCCCCTACCAAAGGGCCCTCGACAGATACGACTCAATTGAACACGGTTGGCGGCCTTCGGGGCGAGTCCAGCCGCCGACGAGTTACGAAAAGCCGACTTTTTCGACATTTTCGTGCTGCTGTGCCGGGGGCCACTGGCCGTGCCGGGCGATTGTGGGTAGGCGTTGGTGAGCGTTCGCATGGGGGAAGGGTAGCGGCTCGAAAAGCGAGTGCGCCAGGGGTAGATGGCAGAGTCGCCGAGATTTCGGGGGACTGACACGGGGATGTTGCGGGAAGGGCAGGCGGTTCTCCAGACTTGGTGCATGGAGACGAACAACACACCCGACAACACGCCCGACAAGACGCCTGACAACACGCTCGGCAGGACACCTGACAAGTCGCCTCGGAGGACGCCGAAGCGGCGGTCCGGCGGTCAGCCCGGCAACGCGAACGCGCGGAAGCACGGGTTCTACTCGTCCTTCCTATTGCCCAAGGAACGGCGGAAGCTGAAGGAGGCGAGCCGGATTGAGGGGCTGGACAATGAACTCAGCATCCTTCGATACAAGTTGGGCCGCATGCTTGAGGACCCCAACGCCACGGCGATTCAATTGGGGCGGGCGGCGGACGTGATTGCCCGGGTGACGAAGGTGCAGCGCAAGTACTTTGGGCCGACGGAGGATGACCTTGCCGGGAGACTCGCAGGAATGGTGAATAGCTTCGGCGCTGCGTTTGGGCTGGGGAAGTTTGTCGACGGGGCGTCGGAGGGCGACGGGGTGGCGGAGGGCGACGGCGAGGTGTCGGAGGACGACGGCGCGCCGGGGGCGGGGTGATCGGGGGGTGACGCCCTTCGACAGGCTCAGGGCGAACGGGGCGGGGAGCGGCCGTTCATGCTTCGATTTCCCTCAGCACGAACGGCCCCGCCATGCCTCTGGATACCGGCATTCGCCGGTATGAGGGGTTGGGGGTGGGGGATGCTTCGGGGTTAGGGACGGGAGATTCGCGCTTAATCGGATAGTTTAGCTTTAGAGCACCAAGTCAGCGATATCCTTCGCGCTGAGCACCAAATAGGGTATGGCAACTGGCTACTCAGAACATTACGATGTAGATGGTCGAGAAGCTAATGCTACGACCCTCGCGAAGAATACAACCAGCGTAGTAGTACTGCATTAAGGAGCAGATCGTTGTCACGACAACAAGGCACTGCATTTGTTCCCGAAACCCAGATGCCCTTGTGGGACTACGGTGTTGAGGCGGAAGACCCAGCTTTCCTCACCAAGCAACTCCTGACCTACATCGGCAACAAGCGTACGCTTCTGGGCCATATTGGTCGCGCCGTTGACAAGGTGAAAGAGCGACTGGGAAAGAAGCATCTGCGGATTCTTGATGCCTTTGCAGGCTCTGGCATAGTGTCCAGGTACCTAAAGAGCCAAGCATCCTTCATAATCTCGAATGACATTGAAGACTACGCCGCTGTGGTTGGACGTTGCTACTTGCGGAACAGTAGTAGTGTCAATTGGCCTTTGCTCCTGAGCGAAATCAACGACTTGAACGACAGAGTGGATAGACACTGTTTCGGAAGAGGGTTCATAGAAGAATTGTACGCTCCGAGGGATGAAGACCACATCACAAAGGAGGACAGAGTCTTTTACACGAAAGAGAATGCAAAGAGACTAGACAACTACCGCCGGCTAATGGAGGAAGTAACGCCTGAGCACAAGGACTTGCTATTGGCTCCCTTACTTAGTGAGGCGTCAATACACGCGAATACAGCGGGAGTATTCAAGGGCTTCTACAAAAACAGTGTCACCAAAGTTGGACAGTTTGGAGGAACAAAGGGCGATGCCCTGAGCAGGATTAGAGCCACGATTAAACTAGTTCCTCCGATCTTGAGCCGATACGAATGCGATGTCCAAGTCTTGAGGCAAGACGCAAACGAAACAGTAAGGAGCTGTAGGAATTTGGATCTAGTCTATATTGATCCTCCATACAACCAACATCCTTATGGGGCTAACTACTTCATGCTGAACCTTTTGGTTCATTATGAAAGACCTGAGCACATTAGCAAGGTTTCAGGAATCCCCATCAATTGGCGTCGCTCCGATTACAATGTGCGCACACGGTCTCTGGTTCGATTTAGGCAACTAGTGCAAACAGTCGACACCAGTTTCCTTTTGATCTCCTTCAACAACGAAGGATTCATCAGTCCTCAAGAGATGATATCTATTCTTCAGGAAGTTGGAACGGTGGACGTGTTGGAGCTTCCTTACAATACTTTCCGAGGAAGCCGCAACCTCAGAGATCGAGATATCCACGTAACGGAGCAATTGTTTCTGGTCGAACGCAGGTAAGTTGAGGTGTGCCAATGGCCCGAAAAGACCAATTGCGTGAGCAACGCACAGGCACCGTCATTAATCTCTCCTCTAAGAAGCAAGAGGAAACCCTAGGCAAGGCGCTGAAAAGTGTCGTTGCGTCGCTTGAAGGCATTTTCTCACTGCGTTACCACCATGAAAAGGATTGGAAACTAGCAGATATTGTGGCCCGGTTGCGAACAGCTTTCCCAGAAGTTGAGTTTTACTACACCTTTGAGAGTTCCAATATGCGGCCTGATGGCGGGATCCTGTCCATAGAAGACGATAATGGGCGTTTTTACCCAATCCTCATTGTAGAAGTCAAGAATCAGGGCACCAATGATCTCCGACTCAAAGAAGGCAAACCCATTCAAGCTAAGGGCAATGCGATAGAGAGACTAGGGAAGAACGTTATTGGGCTAAGAACCGCACTATTGGCTGAGTCTATCTTTCCGTTTGTTTGCTTTGGCTACGGATATGACTTTAGAGAGGACAGTAGCATCCGAGACAGAGTAGTTACAATTGGCATGTTCGGTCAACTCAATCAAATTCACATTGTAAACGAAGGGACTCAGGGGCAATTTAACCGAGGAAGCTTCTTCTTTCGCGAGGAAGCATGGACATTTGAAGAAATGAAATCAATTATGCTGGAGATCGCGCAAAGGAGCATCTACTACTATTTCTCAAAGTACGGTGCGGCACGGTTCGAAAAGACATAGCTGAAAGGAACATCACCTAGGATTACTCCCCTGCTCGTATTGCGTACAGCAATTGTTGTCTAAGACTGCTCCCATCGTACCCACTCACCTACCGAGCCACCTCAGGTCCACTACCCAGTCCCACCAGGCTACTACTACGTCTGTGGCTCTGTAGTTGTCCAGCCATTTGGCGCCGTGCAGGGCGTATTCCTGGAACTCTTTGAGGGCTGTCAGGGGGATTAGCCAGAGGAGGCTTCGGCGCCAGGTCATCTCGTAGTTGGGCTTGTAGTGGCGGGCGGCGGCTACGAAGACGAACCAGAACTCGAAGACGTTGGGGAAGAAGAGGAGGACGGTGCGGTCGGCGACGAGCTCGAAGGTTATGACGCCGACGATGCGGTAGGCGAAGAGGGCGGCGGCGATCGTGCGGGGCGGGCCGCTCCATCGGAGGGCGACCCAGAGGAAGGTGAGCATGTAGGCGAGGTCGAGCCACTTGTCGAGGGCCTGGTAGTTGCGGACGCCGCCGAGGTCGAGCAGGTTCATCATGAAGAGGTCGGAGAAGTCGATGAGGATGGCGGCGATGGAGCCGGCGAAGGCCCATCGGAGGACGAGGAGGGCACCGCCGATGCGGACGGTGGCGATGATGAGCTCTTCGGCGTTCATACGGGGCACGATACGGGAGGGGGCGGGCCGTGTCCATTGGGGGCGCGGCCTTCGTGTGGATACCGGCCCCGTATCGGGGTACGGGGCATGCTTGCGCCGGTATGAGGGGTTGGGGGGATGCTGCGCCCCGTGGGGTCTGCGGCCTCCGGTTCATGCTTCGATTTCCCTCAGCACGAACGGCTCTACCATGCCTCTGGATCCCGGCATTCGCCGGGATGACGGTGGCGGGGTGGGGGGCGCTGCGGTGGTTGGTTGCGGGGGTTCTGGATTCCTGCCTTCGCAGGAATGACGACAAGTGCGAGGCAACTTGAACGACTACATCAAGTACTCTTGGGCAGTGTCGTTGTAGTGGCTTAGGCAACGGAGGCATGGCGTATCGCGTCGAGGGTTGTCGTTAGGATTTGACTCTCGTCCGGTCCCCAGCGTCCCAGGACCCAACAAGTCCCTTACTGAAGCCGCCTAGCCGCCATGGTGGCTTCCAGGGTCTACGGGATGATAATCCCGTCCTGGGTCGCGTAAGACCAGTAGTCCCTGCCCACGAACACTGGGGCCAGCAACGTAACCCGATCCTCGCCATCGACGTCCAAAGCGGTCCGCGAACCCGCCGGAGAGCGTTCAACGTACCGGCCAGATTGGGACGGCTCGATGCCTTTCTCAACCTTCTCTTGCTTGCCGGCAGGCCAGTGCACGGATTCATCCCTTTCACCCCGGTGATGACCACGTCGCACGGTGCGACGGCCTCCCATCGCCGGGAGAGCGGGTCGAAGGTCAGCGCCTTCACCCAGCCGGGACGGTCCCCCCTCCTCAGAGAGCCAAAGTACTCGCTGGCGGCGATGCCGTACGGGGCGTGGAACGCCAGAGCAGAAGCACGGGGATACCGTTGCAACGATAGGATGGTCGCTCGCATCATCCATATGTGGGTCCTCTTGCGTTTCAGATCGATTGGGCACCCTTGTAGTGGGTCTCTTGTATCGGGAACAGTACAGAAACATGGAAGGGAGAGCAGGAAATGAATACCGATGAAAGCGTGTCGTTGACGTGGGTAGTCTAAACCCATAAGAGTTACGAAGTTAAGGAACTGCGCCTTTTCGACGAGAGTGCGCGTCGCGATAGAACCCTCCGCGGGCCCGACAGCACAGCCGGCAACATGGTGGGAATGGACTACTACTTGGAGCAGCCGAACAACGAACTTGGAGGGCGGGACCGACTGTGGGTCGTGCAAGGCCCTCGTGGTGCCGTTCGCCACAGGGCGCAGCCGCAGCCATGTGGCCGATGGCCTACTGGACGGGGCATCAGAGTGCCGCCAAGCTGTACAGTGAGACCACGACGGGAAAGCAAAACAGGAAGGGGATGGGCACGCATCTTTGCGTGCGAAGACCGGCTGAGCCGTTGGACTGTGGCCGAGGTTCAGGCCTTCCCGGTTCGGTGGTTACCACCTGCTGGAACGTTCAGCGTGCGCTTGGTCGGGCAGCCGGTACGATATGCCGGCGTCGTCGTAGGCCGAAGCTTCCAGGAGCGTCGAGAAGTTCTTGGGGGCTTCCTTCAGCAATCGCGCTCGCAGTTTCTGAATGCGCTGATCGAGCCGGTAAAAGAACAGTGGGAAAGGCAATTTGCTAGCAGGAAAGTTCAGCTTGTTGGCGAGGTCGTTCCCTATGAGGCCCCGAGAGACGGGGTAGATGACGCCCTCCACCAGCTTCTTTCGTTCCTCAGGATCCGAA